>JACMMN010000267.1 GCA_014379075.1 Pyrinomonadaceae bacterium
GCCGCTAATTTTAACCGCGTATTACTAGGGGCAAATATATTTGTGACGGTTTGCGGTTTCGGTGTGGCGGGCACCGAAAAGGTGTGACCAGTTGAGAAACTTAAAGATCCGCAGCTAATACAAAAAAGTGGGGTTGCCACCAAGGCTCAAAAGCGCGCAAGAAAGAATTTTGTGGAATTTTGCCCTTTTTTACAGCTATTCAAATCTTTCCGCTCCACCTACTGCAATGAATGCTTCTTCAAAAATTTGTCGAATCGGCTTCGATATCCGCGGCTGAGAGTGAAGGTTTTGCCGCTGTGCGTTACCACGCGATATTCGCCTCTTGCCCAAACTTGAAGCTCTTTTATCTGATTGACGTTGACAATGGTAGAGCGGTGGATGCGTACGAATGTTCGCGGATCGAGATGCGATTCCAGATTGTCCATTGTCTCCCGAAGAAGGTGCGACTTATCTTCGAATTTCAACAGAGCGTAGTTGCCTTGAGCCTCGACCCAGTGAACGTTCTGAACTTTAAGCAGGATAATGCGTTCGTCCTTCTTTACGGTAAGCCATTCCAGATAGACTTGGCCGGCGGCCATTTGTTCAAGTAAATACGCTATCTTGTTGTCGGCTATGTTACCGTTCTGATGATTGGCGATCTGCGTCCGAGCCCGGGTCAATGCGGCGCCGAACCGGTCGCGGTCGAACGGTTTCAGCAAATAATCCAGGGCGTGAAATTCAAACGCCCGCAACGCATGCTGGTCAAAAGCGGTAGCAAAAATTATTGCCGGGATATTCGAAAGCAGTTCTGTATCAAGATGACCGAGAGCCTGAAAACCATCCATGTCCGGCATTTGGATATCCAGAAAAACCACATCCGGCTTGATTTTACGGATCTTTTTTATGGCGTCGCCGCCATTGGTCGCTTCGCCGATTGACTCGATATCGGTTTCAGCTTTGAGCATCTCGCGAATGCGTTCGCGGGCGAGCGGTTCGTCATCTACGATCAATATCTTCATTCATTTCCCAATCCAAAGCCTGACGTACGGAAGGCTTCCCTAGACTTAATCTCCTGCAATCCCGTCATAGTAACCATCGGCTTTCTGCCCAAAACAATTGCCCAAAATGAGACCGGCTTGCCTTACCTGTGATTCGCAAGCCAGCCCTAGCAGTGGCGTCTCTATCAGGCGATCTTCTATTCTTGAATTAAATAAGGAACATTCAATTTTACGCACGTTCCTCCCGTGCCTTGCCTATCAATTATCTCAAACTGAAAGTCGCGGTAAAATTTTTCGAGCCTTGCCTTCGTGTTTTCGAGGCCAACACCGGCTTTTGGCCTGGTCTTCGGTTTTCTACTGCCATTGTGCAGTCCCGGCCCGTTGTCTTCAATTCGTATTAACAGCCTCTCATTCTCGCGATGGGCAAATATATGCAGTCGGCCGACAGCGATCTGTTTGGAAATACCGTGACGGACGGCGTTCTCGACCAATGGCTGAAGGATAAGGTTTGGAACCTGAGCATCCAAAACATCCGGTGCGATGTCCATTTTGACGATCAGCCGTTCTTGAAAACGAATTTGCTCGATCTCCAGATACGCCTGCAAAAACTCAAGTTCCTGGCCAAGCGTCGATGCCGTCGTTTGCGAACTATTCAACGTCATCCGTAGAAAATCGCTCAGCCGCGCGATCATGCGGTCTGCGGCCTCCACGTCTCGGTGCAGCAACGTTGCTATCGAATTTAGCGTGTTAAATAAAAAGTGGGGATGTATCTGCATTTTCAATGCGGCGAGCTGTGCCTGCGCCAATTGTGCCGCGAGGTCGCTTGCACGAGTCGTCTCTATTTGAACCTGCCGGTAATATTCGAACGCTTGAGCGACGACAACTGTTCCCCAGTAGGCGAGCAAACCTTGATGCACCATAAAAGGGTTAGTGAATAGTTTGCTGAACAATAGACCGAGCGTCGGATAATTGACGGTGTTTGTAAGCCCAAGATACCAGGTTGCCGGAATCGTTACTGCAGTGACCGCCATCACAGAAACAAACCCAACGAAAAAATGAATGGCCAGTGGTCCCGCCACCTTTCCCCGGCCTATAGGAAAGCGTTTGCAGATCCAGAAAATGACCGGCGAATAGGCTCCCCAGATATAAAAGTCCGCCATGTAATTGAGGATCATTTCACGAAAACTAGGCGGCGGTCCTGTTATCTGCGCATACAAATAGGAGCGAGTGCCGAAGGAAGCTCCCACAATCGTCCACACAACAAATCCGATAGCCCAGTTTCGCCATTGGCCGGTTTTGTCTTGCTGATGGTCTCTTTCCTTCATCATGAATCTTCTTCCAGACGTTCGCTCAATTCCCTGCACCAGTTTAACCTCACGCGAAGTTCATGGACAGCGCTTAGTGACGAACTCGCGACATTCCGTGACGAACTGTGTCGGGGAAATATTAATTTTAATGCAGAATGTTCAGGATTTGGGACATTATATCCCAAAAACTGCATATGTCTCATATCGTCAATACTTTAGCAATTCGGATAACTCACCAAAATTTTGGACAAATGCCAAAATTATGGCCGACAGTTCAAAAGTTTCATCGAATGTATCCGAAAGTTTTTTAACGTTTGACTCTAAGCGTTTCTCCGAAATTCAAGCGGAGAAACCATTTCCGCCGAACGAAATTTGCACTTTTATTTGGCACGGGTGATGAGCGATCGGATCACGTTTGCGATCACAACTCATTTTATTCCAAAAAATGGAAACCCGGATGAAATTTGTGGGATTTCTCAATATTAAAGGAGTAAATCCTCATCTTTCTTAAACCAGAAATACAAAGGAGTAAATTA
>JACMMN010000268.1 GCA_014379075.1 Pyrinomonadaceae bacterium
AAATTTCGCAAACGGCTAGACTTAGTAGAAATTTATGGCCTATCTAAAACCCGATCAGCCTGAAAAAGTTTATGTTCCAAATCTCCGCACCGCAAAGGAGAAGGGCGAAAAGCTGGTCTGTCTGACCGCTTACGATTACCCGACCGCCCGCATCGTGGACGAAGCCGGCGTCGATATCATCCTGGTCGGCGATAGTATGGGCAACGTCATTCATGGCTACGGCAATACGATCCCGGTCACGCTGGATGAGATTTTATCGGCAACAAAAGCAGTAAAACGCGGTTCGACGCACGCCTTGATCGTCGCCGATATGCCGTACGGAAGCTACCATACCGGCGATAATAAAGCTGTCCGAAACGCGATGAAGCTGCTGAAAAATGGCGGCGCCGAAGCCGTAAAGCTCGAAGGCGGGCGAAACCGCGTCGATCTTGTAAAACGCCTGGTCGATGAAGAAATTCCGGTGATGGCCCACATCGGCCTGACGCCGCAGTCGGTCCACAAACTCGGCGGCTACCGCGTCCAGGGCAAAACCGCCGTCGATGCCAACAAACTGATCGAAGACGCCAAAATACTCGAAGAAGCCGGAGCATTCGCCATCGTCCTCGAACTCATTCCCCGCGAAATTGCCGAGATAATATCCAACGAATTAACGATCTCAACCGTCGGCATTGGCGCCGGAACGAATTGCGATATTCAGGTTCTGGTGTTGCACGACCTGATCGGCTTCACCTTCGGCCGCCAGCCGCGTTTCGTCCGCCAATACGCCAACGTCAGCGAAGTTATCTCCGGCGCGATAAAAAACTGGATGGACGACGTAAAAAGCGGCAACTACCCGAACGAAGAAGAATCCTACGGCATGCCCGAAGCCGCCAAAAAGGAGATGAATGCTTAAGTTCTGAGTTCAATCTTCAGCTTGCTTCTTCGTTCGCGGCAGAAAACAAGCTGAAGCTTGAACTCAGAACATGGGTATCGTGTAAAGATGGAAATCATCAACCGCCGGCAAAGAATGTCCTCGATCGCCCGCAAGCTGCGGCGTGAGAGTAAAACCGTCGGCTTTGTCGCGACGATGGGAGCCCTGCATGAAGGCCATTTGACGTTGGTAAAGGAAGCCAGGCAGATGTGCGATATTGTCGTCGTGTCGATTTTCGTAAATCCATCGCAGTTCGGGCCGGGCGAGGATTTTGCCAAGTATCCACGAGATCTGACGGCCGATGCCGCCGTTTTAAGCGAATACGGAGTCGATTATGTTTTCGCACCGGAAACGCAGGAGATTTACCCGGAAGGTTTTTCGACTTACGTTTATGTCGAAGGCCTGACCGAAACCCTTGAAGGAGCTTCGCGGCCCGGACATTTTCGAGGTGTCGCTACAGTAGTTACGATACTTTTCAACACCGTCCGCCCCGATTTCGCATTTTTTGGGAGCAAGGATGCCCAGCAAGTCGGTGTGATCAAACGGCTTACCCGCGATCTCGGTTTCGAAACGGAGATCGTCGTGGTCCCGACAGTCCGCGAAGAATCCGGCCTCGCAATGTCTTCCCGAAACGCCTATTTGACGCCTGAATTACGCCAAAAAGCGTCGATCATCTATCAGGCATTGCGCGAAGCGAAGATCGCGTTCAAGAACGGTGAACGAAACGGTTCGAAACTCGCTCAAATTGTGCAGACCAAGATCGAATCCGAACCTGTCGCCCGCATCGATTATATAGCCGTGGTCGATAACGATGCGCTGGAACCTGTTGAGAAGATTGACGATAAGGAAGTTTTGGTGGCCGTCGCGGTGAAGTTTGACAAAGTCCGGCTGATCGATAATATCATCCTGAACAGAAGACAGTAGATTGGCATCAAACTTGCATCTCAACTTACTGTAACGCAAGAGTTTTGGCGTTTCATAAATATATGAGAAACATAAAGAGTTTCATTGCAATTTTCGGCCTTTTGGCCACATTCTCGTTTGCTGCTTCGGCGCAGACATCTTTGGCCTCGCTCGACGGCGGACGGGTCGATGTTCAAAATCAGAAAGGCAAGGTCGTGATACTTGCGTTAGGTGCGAGTTGGCTGCCGCTGTCGGGCAAACAAGCCGATTATACGAACCAGCTTGCGAAAAAATATGCGGGCAAGAACGTCGTGGTTTACTTCATCGCAACCGATTCGACCGATCCGAAATCGAAGAATTACGCGAGCGATGAGGCAGTCCGCAAATTCGCCGCCTCGAACCGCTTGAGCGTTTCCGTGCTCCGCGACTCCGACGGGGCCGCGACCTTGAAAAAGTTTGGCATCGATCAGATACCATCTTTTGTCATTCTGGATAAGGACGGCAATCAGGCCGGCGCGCCGTTCGGCGGTATCGATCCGAAATACGACATAACGGTCCCGATCTCAAAGGCGGTAGATAAACTGCTTTGATAAAATTGAAACGCAGTAAAATGGCGGTCTCACATGAGACTGCCATTTTTTTTCGCAGCCGTTTGTACTAAAGCATAAACCAAACTCACCGGCAAACCCACGACGTTCCAATAATCACCCTCGATTTTCTCGATAAATAAAGCTGCCTGGGCCTGCACGGCGTATGCACCGGCCTTGTCCAGCGGATCTCCATTCTCCACTAGAAAATCGATCTCTGCATCGCTCATTTCCGCGAATTTAACCCGCGTGGTCTGCAAGCCGACGCGTGTCTCGCCATAGTTCACCACGGCGACCCCCGTCAAGACCTCATGCCATTTGCCGGACAGCATCGTCAGCATCCTTTTGGCAGCAGCCAGGTCGAGGGGCTTTCCCATGATCTGCTTATCGATCACAACTGTCGTGTCGGCGCCCAGAACAATTTCGCCGTCATGCCTGACCGCTATAGCTTCAGCTTTTTCTTTGGCTAAACGCCGCACATAATCATCCGGCGATTCGCCAGGAGCTTCGCTTTCGTCGATGTCCGGCACATCCTTTACGAATTCCCATCCGACGGACTGCAGTATCTCCGACCTTCGCGGGCTGCCCGACGCCAGGACCAGTTTCGGTAAGTTAATCATAGAGTTCGCATTTAGCATTTATTTTTGTTCTCGTTTAAGATAATAGCTTATCAATTTTCGGCGTTAGGCCGCTCGAAGAAATGAAATATTCCCGATTTGAAGAGTTGCCGGTGTGGAAAGCGGCAATAGAGTTTGCTCTGAAAGTTTTTGAATTTACAAACAAATCGGATTTCGCGGCCTCGGCGATACGAAAAATCAGCTTGAACGAGCAGCTCTTTCTATTTCGAATAACATCGCCGAAGGCTTCGAACGCGGAACGACAACCGAGCTTATTCATTTTCTCTATATCGCCAAAGGCTCATGCGGAGAAACCCGTTCAATGCTGTGCCTTTGTGAACGCGTACCGCGATTCATCGATCTCAAATTTGAAATTTCAGATTTGAGATCGAGATCGGAAAATATCTCAAAGCAACTTCACGGATGGATCGAATCGCTTAAAAATACCGATATAAAAGGTGTTAACTTTCTTACGGATAAAACCCGAAAAAGCTTTAAACGAAAGCGGGAGATGGATGAATTCGATCTGGAAATGAAAAAATACAAGGACGAATTAGAACAACAATTGCTCGAACGCGAAAGACAGGCAGGTGAAGACATCAAGAATCAAGAATCTTGATTTCAGATCTCAGATTTCAGATTTCAGATTTCAGATATCGTATAATTTCATTCGTTTGATTCAACGAGATAATGCAGCATATTTTCCGTTCATTACCCGAAGTTGTTAAGGAAATCGCCGGCGGCGAATCGGCCCGTGAGGCGATCGTTTTCGCCGCCTGGCGGCAGATTTCCGGCGAAACTTTGGGTGAACACGCGGTGCCGTTTAAGCTGATCAAAAAGAAACTGTTTATTGCGGTTTCCGACAATAATTGGCGGCGGCAGATCGAGGATCTCAGCGGGCAGATGATCTTTAAATTGAATTCTGCTCTCGGCTCGTCGCTCGTGACCTTTATCGAATTTAAGATAGATGCGAAAGCCGTGGAAGAGGCCCGTCGGAAAACGCTTGTCAAAACTTCTGATGCAGAGGCGAAAGCGATCGCCAAAAGACAGATCACCGCCGGGCTTCGCCATGCCGCCGAGACGATATCGGATGTTAAACTCCGTGAAAGCTTTTTGCTGGCTGCCGGAAGCGGTTTGGCGAGGAAGAAAGCAATTGGCGAAAAATAATTTTAGAGGTCGAAAGGAGAACTTCTGCTACTTTTCAATTTTATATGGACGTACGAAAGATCGCAAAACTTGCACATCTCGAGATCACAGACGCGGAAGTCGCCTTGTATACGCCGCAGATGGAGGAGATCGTAAATTACATTGAGCAGCTAAACGAGCTCAATACCGACGACATCGAGCCGATGCTCGGCGGGCTGACGCTCGAAGGCCAGGCGACGGCGGCCGACCGCGAAGACCTAGAAATTCCGTCGCTCGGCCGGGAAGCCGCACTAAGCCAATCACCGGCCGGCGTCGCGGGGCATTTCCAGGTTCCAAAAGTTTTATGATCGTAGCAGTTATCAGTAAGCAGTTAGCGGTAAAGCAGCGAACAGTTTTTTTTTCCACCTGCATGCTGCTTACTGCTTGCTGCCTATTCGCCTGCAGTATTCCGAATCTCGAACCGCCTGAATGCACAGAGTCTCGCGGCGTTGTGAAAGAATTCTACTCATTCCATTTCGGAAACGATATGAAACTGTCGCCGGAGAATTTGAAGCAGCGTGAAAAATTTCTTACGCCGGAATTGGTTAGATCTCTTCAGGATCAGCAGACAGAGAATGACGTATTCACGACCAACAGCCCCGATCATCCGAAAGCATTCCGGACCGCCGCGTGCGAAGTCGTTTCGGCGGAAAAAACTGTTTTCGAGATCGTGCTTTTTTGGGGGACCGATGAAAGAAGCGAGCAGAAGGAAATAAAGGTGGAAACTATCAAAAAAGACGGCAAATGGCTGATCGACAAGATAATTAACTAGCCTAAGAGCGGGCTTTGCCCGTTTTGTCGTCT
>JACMMN010000269.1 GCA_014379075.1 Pyrinomonadaceae bacterium
AATGCCGCAAGTGTGATGAAGAGAAGCCGCCCGATTTTAACATTCCGGATATTAGATCATGACCGAAAAATACAGGCCCGGCGCACCACGCGCGCTATTTCTTTCGACAACCGCATTCGCGGTGTCATTTGCCGTTTGGGGGCTGCTCGCCGCACTTGCCCCGACGTTTACACAGCTTTATAACCTTTCGGCAACGGAAAAAAGTTTGATGATCGCCGTGCCGGTCCTGCTCGGTTCGGTCGGCAGATTATTTTCCGGCATTCTTGCCGACAAATATGGCGGCCGCAACGTTTTTGCGGCTCTGCTGGTATTTTCGGCAGTTCCCGCCATTGCTATCGGATTTTCAACCAGCTTTACACAGTTGATCGTTTTCGGATTATTTCTCGGTATTGCCGGAACGACCTTTCCGGTCGGCGTGGGATTTACATCGCGATGGTTTCCTCCGGAAAAGCAGGGGACCGCGCTCGGCGTTTACGGGATGGGCAATATCGGGCAATCTATTGCGGTATTTTTTGCTCCCGTGCTTGCACTCCAGCTCGGCGATTGGCGGACCGTTTTCTTTATATTTGCGGCTGCAACGTTTGTTTGGGGCATCGTCTTTTTTGCTCTTGCCGATAATGACACGACCACGGCGCGGCCGAAATCGCTTGGGGAAAGCCTCGCCGTATTAAAGCGTTCAAAAATTGCCTGGGTACTATCCCTATTTTATTTTCTGACGTTCGGTGGATTCGTTGCACTTGCATTGTATATGCCGACATTCCTGCGTGAGATCTTTGCTCTGACGCCGACGGATGCGGGAGCGCGCACGGCCGGATTTGTAGTACTCGCCACGCTTATGCGTCCGATTGGCGGTATTCTCGCGGATAAGATCGGCGGTGCGAAAGTGCTTATTTTCGTGTTCGCGGCGATTGCCATTTTGGCGCCCTTCCTGAGTTTCACGACCATCGGATTATTTACTGTCGGTGCTCTCGGATGTGCGGCTGCACTCGGTCTTGGGAATGGAGCCGTTTTTAAGCTTGTACCACAGTATTTTGCGAAAGAAACGGGAACGGTTACTGGCCTCGTTGGAGCATTCGGCGGGCTTGGCGGCTTTTTCCCGCCGATCGAACTCGGCTTGGTGAAGGACGCGACCGGCAGCTATACGATCGGTTTCGTGCTCCTCTCGCTTTTTGCAGTCGGATGCCTGGCCGTGAATTATTTTACCTTTATTCGCGGCGGATCGAGCGTCGCCGAAACTGCATGAGTGTTTCAACTAAAGATCTGCTTTCGGCCGATCATGCGGACGCAGATCGTTTGCTGAATGAAGTTTTTGCGGCTTTAAAGAAAGCTGACTGCCGAGATGCATTTGAACTTCTTGACCTATTTTGGGCGCGTCTCGCGATGCATATCCGAGCGGAGCATCTGCATTTGTTTCCGGCAATGCTCGGTTCAGTCGATAGTGGGTTGATCAAAAATGACGGGCCGTCATCTAAATCTGTTGCGGACGTAATTACTCAACTGCATTTGGACCATGATTATTTCATGACCGAATTGGCTGGTGTGATAAAACAGATGCGCGCTCTGATGGCGAATAACGAATCCAATGCATCGCCAGTTCTGGCGGATATTACCATGACGCTCGAAAGCATTCGGGCCCGCCTAAAATCTCATGATGAACTGGAAGAAGCGGAGATTTACGCTTTGGCCGACCTGATTCACTCGCCCGCCGAAGTGCTGAGCTTAAATTCTCGAATCAGAAAAGAGATTGAAAATCTTCCGCCGCGTTTCGTCAATCGCACATACGCCGGCATATGAGTATCAAAATCAATAATCCCGCCGGTTTTGTTTTGATCGGCGGCGCTAGTTCGCGAATGGGCAGCGACAAAGCACAAATGTCCATCGGCGGGCGACAACTATTCGAACGCTCCGCGGCCGCATTAAATAGTATTTGCCGGGGCAGCGTCACGCTGGTTGGTGAAGCTGACTATGCTCATAGCTTTCAAATTATTCCCGACATAAACATTGATCCGACGACTCATTCACGAGCATCAATTTACGGCCTTTATACGGCGCTGGCATTTGCGAAAACACCCTGGATCGCCGTCCTGGCCTGCGATCTGCCATTTGTGACCGGAGATTTGATGACAAGACTTGCTGTGTATTGCTCGAATGAGTTTGACGCGGTTATACCGATTCAGCCGGATGCCAAACCTCAGCCTCTATGCGCATTTTACAGGCGTGAAGGATGTCTGCAAGTTGTCGAGGCAATGGTCGGAAACGACGAGTTGAAAATTCAAAACTTTCTATCCAGAATAAACACGAGGTTTGTGGAATTCGACGAGATAGCGGACCTTGACGGTTCGGCCAATTTTTTCCTGAACGTGAATAAACCGGAAGATTATCAAGCCGCCGCTGAAATTGCGGCTGTCGATGCCTATCAATAAAGTTAATGCCCGAGGACAAGATAACAATTTTTAAGCAAACAGAGCTATTTCGGGATCTGGACGAAGTGGTTCTGGAAGTTTTGGCGAAGCATTCGATCGTGAAACACCTGCAGCGCAACGAAATTTTGTTTTTGGCAGGTGAACCCGCAAACGGGTTATATCTGATCGCGTCTGGGTCGGTGCGGGCCTTCCGTACTAGCGCTGACGGACGCGAGCAGGTTATTCATTTAGAAAAAGCTGTCACGACCATCGCCGAGGTCCCGGTTTTTGATAATGGAAATTACCCTTCAACCGCGGCAGCGGAGGAGGAAACGACGCTATACTTTCTCAGTAAACAGGATGTGATCAAAACGGCGATTGAGCATCCGCAACTGGCTCTCGCCGCAGCCAGATTGATCGCTTCACGCCTTCGCCGATGCGCGGAACTCGTTGAAACGCTTTCGCTTCGTGAAGTTGGCCAAAGACTTGCCCGCCTGTTGCTTGAAGAAGCTCGGAATAATGGCACTAAAGCCGAACGCGGCACAAAAATTGAACTGCGCCTTACTCACGATCAGCTTGCCGCAAGGATTGGCACGGTCCGTGAAGTGGTAACACGCGCGCTGATCCGACTCCAGGAAAAGGGATTGATCGTGCACAAAGGAAAGGACATTCTAATAACCGACATAAAACTCATCGCGGCATACGCCGAAGCGGAAAACACCGACTAATCACTTGAGAGGTTGGAGTTTGTTACAAAAGGTCGAGACTCATGAATTTCTATGGACATTTATATAAGATCGTCGTGAGCTGAAAAAAAGGCTGTGACTTTTGGGGGAATCTTTGAGGAGCACTGCATATTTCCCAATGGTACCTGTTAGATGCGACTTGCAGAAAAGTCAATAAATATGAATGTAGATGAAGTTTGATAACTGCTGAAAGGGCCTTTGGGACTTTGCAGACTTCTAATCCACCGCCGGATTTAAAGGAGAAATGAGAAATGAGATAGTCTCATTTCTCATTTGAAAAATGGAGCGGGAAACGAGATTCGAACTCGCGACTTCGACCTTGGCAAGGTCGCGCTCTACCACTGAGCTATTCCCGCGTTGCAAATTGTAATTCTACAATCTGAAGCGGATTTGTCAAGTAGTCCTTGCCTGCTAATTGCTTACCGTAATGTCTTTTATGAAGCTCCAATCGCCGCTGGGGCTGATCTTTATATTCCCGATACGCTTGTTAGCGACCACCATATTCGCAGGGTACCAGAGCGGAAGTAGAGGAAGGTCGTCACTCACGATATCCCACGCCCTTTTATATAGTACTTTCGCCTTGTCACGGTCAGTAGCATTAACGGCTTCGTCGATGATCTTGTCAACATCGGGGTTGCTGTACCTGGCCCTATTGCAGCAATTGACATTTTCGCCCGGTATCCTGCCGGTTGTAAAGAGGTCCTTGAAAAAGATCGGATCCTGATTCCCACCGATCCATACACCGGTGTTTAGTTGAAACTGTCCTTGAGCCAATTGCTGTCGGAGCGTTCCGGGATCGACAGTTTCGATTTGGACATTTAGTCCGGCGTCATTCAGCGAACTTTGGATTGCTTGGGCGTACTGATTAAATGCTGCGTTTCCGGTCGAATATTTAAACTTTATCGGCTCGTTTTTGTATCCGGCTTCTTTGAGCAATTGCCGGGCTTTTTCAGGATCGAATGTGTATTGTGTTCCGGGCGAATAGGCCCATGAATTGGCGGGCAAAACCGAACTAGCGATCTTTGCCTGGCCGAACAAAAGCTCTTTAATTATCTTTTCGCGGTCGATCGCGTAACCGATAGCCTGCCGCACTTTTACATTGCTGAGCGGCGGCGACTGCGTGTTGAGGCCGACATATTGGATATTTGAGCCGTCGAATTGTTCGACCTTTAGATTTGCAAGTGCCCCGAGCGATTTCAGGGAATCGGGCGGAAGATTAGACGGCACCGGGGCGATATCGACGCCGCCGGTTTGAAGTTCAGCCTGCAAAGCACTTGCGTCGGTTACGGTTTTTACGCGAATCCTTGAAGCCTTCGGGGCTCCTTCCCAATAATCGCCGTGTGCAGCAAATTCAACGATGTTTTGCGACGGATCGAAACTGATGAATTTAAATGGTCCGGAGCCGACGGGTTGGGTCTTTTGCTGATCGGCGGTGCCTTCGGGGATTATCGGAATTGCAACAAGATTGGACAGGAGCTGATTTCTCAAAGCCGGACGCCCGACGGTAAAAACGACCGTTTTCGCGTCAGGAGTTTGCATGGAAACTATATGAGCGACTCGTTTTGTATCCACCGTGTCGAAAAACGCGCCGGATTTATAACCGTTGCTTTTGAAAAGTTCGTCGAATGTGTATTTTACATCGGCCGACGTAAAATCCTTACCGTTGTGAAATTTTACATTGTCGCGAAGTGTGAAAGTTAACGTCATTCCGTCTTCCGATGTCTTTATGTCCGAAGCCAACTCACCGACATAATCGAAATTTGCGTCTTTTTTCACAAGCGAATTGAACATCAAATTGCGGACGCGTTCGGCCGCGGAATCCGAAGCTGTCGTCGTTAACGTATCAAGCGTTGAAAAGCTTTCAGGCAGGGCAATTGTCACGAACTCAGTATTTGCCCGTCTGCAGGACATGGAAAAAAGAAGCAAGAGACTAATAAATAACGAAAAAACTTTATGCAAAATGATATATCCTCCGTGATTCTAATTTAGGCGATTATTGAGTTCGGCGATAGCGGATGAGAGTGAGTTCAAACGATCTGAATCGAAGGCAGGCGGCGATTTTAGTTTGGATTTCGCGGTTTCGATTCTCTTAAGTGACTTATCGATAGACGTTTCGGAAATTCTGCCATTCGCGACAGCCGTCGCGATCGCAGCGTGGCCCTCGTAGATCGAATCGACGCCCGCGCAGATCGACAGCATGTCTTCACCGGCCAGAATAGCCAAAACGCATGCTTCGCCGATGCCGTAATTTTTCAAGATCGCTCCCATTTCCAAATCGTCCGTCAAAACGAGGCCGTCGTATCCTAATTGCTGTCTTAATAATTTTGTGACGATATTGAAACTAAGGGAAGAAGGTAAAAGTTTGCCACTTTGATCGATTTCCTGCAAGTCCAGTTTCGGATAGGCGGCGTGGGCGATCATCACGGCGGCGACTTTGTCAGTCTTAAAAAGCTGTTTATACGGCAAAAGATCCACGCCTTCGAATTCATCGTTTAGGATATTTACATTTGGCAATTCTTCATGTGAATCAACCTCGGAAGCACCGAGGCCGGGAAAATGTTTCAGACAGCCGAGACAGTCATTTTCCTGTAAGACATTGAGAAAGACGTTTGCGAGTTCCGCGGCCTCTTCCGCTGATTTGCCGAACGCCCTAGAATGAAGTCCGTTCGAGAAATGCGATCGAGATTCATCGATAACATCCACAACCGGGGCAAAATTCATATTAAATCCGAGAATTCTTATCGATTCGGCAATGATGGCGCCAAAATCCCGGGCCTCTTCCGCAGTCTTGATCTTATTTGGGGCTGGCATCGGAACAAGAATCCGGCGGAGTCTGTCGACAAGCCCGCCTTCCTGATCGAGGCTCAAAAAGGGTTGAATCGGCAAAACTTTAGTGATGGAATCAATCAGGCCGCGAGTCTGCCCGGCGTCGCGGATGTTTCGGGCGAAAAGGCAGACGCCCCCAGGCCGTATATCCGTCAAAAGCTTTTTCGTCGAGTCGTCCAAATTGGGACCGGGAATACCGATAAAGAAGAGCTGTCCGATTTTTTCTTCTAGTGCTTTCATGAGTTCCGAAACTAGGTAAAGGTTATAGTACGGGAAATTTGAACATACATTCTAAAGCGTTCACTTCGTCCACGCCGTGCTTCACATCTACGTTCGCAGGCCAGTCGGCTCCTAAACGATCTTTTGTTTGATGTCCCGCAGAAGTGATCTGGCTTCATCGGGCGACAAAGCATCGATGTTTGCATTCCGAAGTTCGTTTACTGCGTTTTCATTCGAGATCGCGAAAAGCGAGATCTGCGAAGCGGACTGTCGGGCGGCCGCCGCTTCGAGGCCGGTTTTACGCTCGTCGGCGAAAACCGCAAGCTCATACCGCTCCAATTTTGTCAGTACATCCTTAGCCCGTTCGATCACTTGCTGAGGCAACCCGGCGAGACGTGCAACGGCTATTCCGTATGATTTAGATGCTTTTCCTTTGTGCAGTTTATGCAGAAAAACGACCTCGCCGTCTTTTTCCGTCGCCGAGATCTGGTAATTTTTCGCGCCGGGTAGGCTTTCGGCAAGTTCGGTCATTTCGTGATAGTGTGTTGCGAACAAAGTTTTCGCCGAATGATCGGGAGAATTATGGAGATATTCCGCGACCGCCCAGGCGATCGAAAGGCCATCAAATGTCGATGTCCCCCGGCCGATCTCGTCGAGCAGTATTAAACTTCGAGGCGTCGCATTATGCAGAATCGCCGCCGTTTCAGTCATCTCGACCATAAACGTCGAACGTCCCGAGGCCAAGTCGTCGGACGCACCGACGCGTGTCCAGATGCGGTCGATGATCGGCAAACGAGCCGAAGTCGCGGGAACGAACGAACCGATCTGGGCCAGGATTTGAATCAAGGCTAATTGTCTTAAAATAGTAGACTTACCGCCCATATTTGCGCCGGTTATGATCAAAAGCCGGTCCGTCGAATTATTAAGATAGACATCGTTCGGTATAAACGATTCGCTCAAAAAAGCCTCAACAACCGGGTGGCGGCCATTTTTTATCTCGATCTCGTCACCGTCGTGGAGTACCGGGCTGACATAATTTCGTCGCATTGCGGTTTCGGCCAGGGAAGCAAGCACATCAAGAGTTGCCAAGGCACGGGCAGTCGATTGGAGCCTCTGCGTTTCCTGTCTAACCAGGTCTCGCACATCCTGAAACAGCCGTGTTTCCAGATCTATTATTTTGTCTTCGGTGCCGAGAACCTTTGCTTCCCATTCTTTCAGTTCGGGTGTCGTGTAACGCTCGGCATTAGTCAATGTTTGACGCCGTTCGTAGTCGTCCGGCACACGCGAGACATTTCCCTTCGAAATCTCTATGTAGTAACCAAAGACATTGTTAAATCTCACCTTGAGATTGCCGATGCCGGTTCGGGTCTTCTCGTGTTCTTCGAAGGCGGCAATAGTTTGCTTCGCCGAACGCGACACGCCTCGGAGATCGTCCAGTTCGCTGTTAAAACCGATTCGAATTGTGCCGCCATCTGCTAGGTTTACCGGAGGCTGGTCAGAGATTGCCCCGTTGATTAGTTCCCGGATCTCCGGCATTTCGAAAATATTTTCCGAGAGTACCTGAAGCAAAAGCGATTTAGCATCGGAAAGCGATGAATTTATGCTCGGAGTTCGCGCTAGGGATAAGGTTAGTGAAAGCAGATCTCTCGCGGATGCGGTTCCCAAATTCAACCTGCCGACCAGGCGTTCCAGATCGGACACTTCTTTCAGTAGGAACCGAAGTTTGTCGCGCAAAATTGAATCGGTTAATTCCGTTACCGCGGAAAGCCGGGTCTGGATCTCGCTTCGTTTTATCGACGGCCGCAACACCCACGAACGCAGCAGACGGGCGCCCATTCCTGTTATCGTTTCGTCGATAACGCTTAGCAAAACCCGCTTTGCGGTTTCATTTCTGGACTGCACGACCTCGAGATTCCGCAAAGTTATCGCATCCAGCACCATGAAATCCTGCGTTTCGTAATAATTTATCGAAGAAATATGTTCCGCTGACGCTTTTTGTGTGTGATGGGCATAATATAAACATGCACCGGCCGCCCGCACTGCCTCGGTTCTTCCTTCCAGCCCGAAACCAGAAAGCTCTTTTGTGCCGAACTGCTTACGCAGCATCTCTTCACAGTCCGTTGTATTAAAAAGCCGGTCTTCCAAAGGCGTTAACGTAATACTTGAGGAATGCACCCGTTTAGCGGTATTTGAGGAAGCCTCTTGTCCCGATAACAAATCAGCCGGAAAATCTAAGGCGAAACTTTGGTGCAGCAATTTACTTAAAGAAAGCGGGAAAAGAATCTCTCGAGGCGAGTAGCCGTCGATTTGTTCGCGGATCTTTATCCACGCATCGGCACCCGACATTTCGGCAGCCAAAAACTCGCCGGTGGAAAGTTCGAGGAATGCAATACCAAACGTTTCACCCGTTCCGCAAACTGCCGCCAGGTAAACCGATTCTCTCGATTCGACGAGCTGCGAATCGATCGCGGTTCCGGGTGTGACGACGCGGACGACCTCGCGCTTCACCAGCTTCACGCCTTTAACCGCGGCTTCGGCTTGTTCGCAGATCGCTACCCGATAGCCTTTTTTTACAAGGCGGTCAATATAGCTTGCGGCCGCGTGGTGAGGCACACCGCACATTGGGATCGGGTTTTTCGAGTCCTTCTGGCGGGCAGTCAAAGTAATCTCAAGTTCCCGCGCTCCGATTATTGCATCCTCATTAAAAAACTCGTAAAAATCACCTAGGCGAAACATCAGAAGCGTTCCGGGATAGAGTTTTTTGATATCGAGATATTGCCGCAGCATCGGCGTGGGGTTTTCCATAGGTTGTTCGCGAGCAACTGCCGATACAAAGTCTAACGAAAATGTTCAAACTTTTAAAATCGAAGGTTTTCAAAGTACCGGCCTTTTGATAAACTACTCACTTATTGCGAGATAACACATTCTTGAGGTATTTAGCGAACAACGTATCTTTGCTGGGGACAATCCAAGGGCTTAAAATTCCTATAGATAGAAATTCCCGATTCACGGAGTTTAAGATTATGAGAAACATAACAAAGATACCGGCTCTTAGTATACTGATTTTGTCGGCCCTGATTTCAGTTACCGGTCAGACCGTCACCCCGCCGGCGAATGACGCCACGCAGGCCGATCCAAAAAAAGACGTAATTATTCCGACCGCATTTCCGGGCACACAAATTAAAGACGAACGATATCGTATCGGGTTTCAGGACAAACTGGATATACAGGTCTTCCGCCACCCTGAACTCAGCCAGAGTGTCAATGTTAATTCAAACGGGACTATCAATCTTTTTCGTCTGGATCAACCTTTGGTGGCGGTCTGCAAGACCGAAAGGGAATTGGGCGACGATGTTGCCGCAGCCTACCGTAAGGATTATTTAAGAAATCCGCAGGTGAACGTAAACGCCTCCGAAAAGCTGTCTCAGGCATTTGCAGTGATCGGAGCCGTCGAAAAGCCGGGAAATTATTTTATCAGCCGCAAAGTCCGTTTGCTTGAACTCCTAGCTCAGGCCGGCGGGCCTTCAAAAGAAGCTGGAACACGCGTTCTCGTTGCCCGCACCGGCAGCACATCTAACTGCAAATTGAACGACGCGAGCGAGCCAGCCGTGGAAGAAGACATTGCTCTACTTGATTTCAAGATCAGCGAGGTGATGGAGGGAAAACGCGACCTCGTCATGCGGCCGGGCGATATAGTATCCGTAATGGATGCGGATGTCGTCTACGTTTACGGCAACGTCAATAAGCAGGGCCAGGTTATTATAAAGGAACCTATCACGCTGACTCAGGCACTTGCCTCGTCGGAAGGGCTTAAACCCGCGACCAAAAAAGACAATATCAGAATTATTCGTCAAAAGCCGGGAAGTCTTGAACGTGACGAATTCATCTATAACCTGAACGATATAGCTAAAAGGAAAGTTGACGATCCTTTTCTGCAGCCGAACGATATAGTTGCAGTTTCCGAAGATCGGACCAAGAGCATTTTGATCGGGATAAAAAACAGCCTTACGCAGGGAGCGTCCAGCATTTTTTATAGATTTCCCTAAAATATAAGTAATGAAAGAAAGTCGTGAAATTGTTCAAAAGCCCCTTAATGAGCCGCTGGATTTTGAGCGTCAATTCGAACCGCAGATCGTTGCGGGAACTGGCCGTTACCCGGCCTATCGTGATGCAAATGCCCCGGAAGGTTTTCAACTCCTGGACTATTGGCGCGCCATTAGAAAACGTTTGTGGCTCGTGATCGGCATTTCCGTACTCGCCACGACGCTCGCGGCGATCTACATGGCCCGCAAACCAGACATCTATTTGGCAAGCGCGGTAATTCAAGTCGATCTTGAACAAACCAATCCTGACCTCGTGACGAGCGAACGGCAAAGGCCGTCTTCCAATCCCGACCCCTCGTATTTCAATACACAGCTCCAGCTTCTCAAGAGCGAGACCCTACTTCGACGAGTGATCAAGGAACATAATCTCGACACCAACAAGGATTTTCAGGCGGCGAAGAACGAAGGCAACATTTCCGCGTTTCGGTCGATGCTGAAGGCAATCGGGCTTGCAAGTGACGACTCGAAAAAGCCGAACGAAAGCGGTGAAGCACCGCCGGCCAACTCTACCCTTGTTTCCGCCGATGAAATTGCTGACGCGGTAAGGCTTGCGCCCTACGTAAAATATTTGGATCTAAATTTGGGAATCGAACCGGTCAGGGAATCGCGCGCGACCGTCAAGGACACACGGCTGATCCAGATCTCGTTTCGCCATACAGATCCGGAACTTGCCGCGTTCGTGATAAACGGCATCGGTGAGACATTTACAAACTTAAATCAGGAAAAACGATCGGGCACGAGCCGTAAGACAAGTGACTTTCTGCAGCAAAGGATCGCGGATCTCCAATCTGAGATTCGGAACGACGAGATAAAACTGGTCGATCTAAAACAGGATAAGGGAATCCTGAAAACCAGCGGCGAACAGACGATCGTGATCGACAGGCTCTCCGGTTTGAATAAAGACCTGCTCGATTCGGAGAATAAGAGAAAAAACGCAGAAGCCGAATATTTTTCGGTCAAGGATTCGCCTGAGAGGATCAGTTCATTGGCCGAGGCCGGAAGTGCCCGTTACATAACCGAACGTGAGAATTATGTCCTAGCGCTCAGAAACGACACTCAAAAGAAGATCGCCGACCTGCAAGCCAATAAGGCCAAATTACTGGAAGAATACAAAGAATCGGCGCCGGAAATAAGAGAGGTGGATACGCAGATAGCAAGCCTCGAAGATTCGGTGAGCCGGGCAGTCGACAAGAATAATAAAGATCTGCAGGGTTATAGGGACCGCACTTCCAAGGTGCTGGTCGATAATCTTCGAACGCAGTATTTGCGGGCAAAGGAACAGGAAGACAAGGTTCGCAGCGCGTTCGACGCTCAATATAATGAGGCTCAGGGGCAGAATACCGGTGCTGTGCTGCTGAAACTTCTCGAACAAAACATAGAGACAAACAAGGGATTTCTTGAAAATTTGCGCAACCAGCAAAGTTCTAATGATGTTGCGTCAAAAGGATCGGATAACAATATCAGCGTTGCGAGTTTTGCGATTCCGCCCGAAACTCCTGTTTCACCGAGGCGGCTGACGACAGTTATGGCCGCACTGTTTCTTTCGGTATTTTTCGGAATGGGCCTGGCGCTCTTTTTAGAATATCTCGACGACACTATTCGAACGACCGAAGAGATCGAGGCCTTTCTCCAGCTTCCGGCCCTTGCGGCTATCCCTACAATCGACTCCATTGCTAAGCGGAAGCTTTTATTGGTAGGAGCCAACGGCGAAGAGGAGCAGGACAGGGCGAAATCCGAACTACTCATATATGCCGATCCGCGCTCGTCATTAGCTGAAGCGTACCGGCAATTGCGAACGTCGATCCTGCTCTCGACAGCCGGGCATCCGCCAAAAACCTTGCTGATAACATCCAGCCTGCCCTCTGAAGGCAAGACGACCACGGCAACGAATACGGCTATCAGCCTTGCTCAAACTGGAGCTAAAGTCTTGATAATAGACGCAGATATGCGCAGGCCGAGGCTTCATGCGGTCTTTGATATTGAGAACGGCCAAGGACTTAGCAGTCTGCTTTCAAGTGAATTTACAGACGCGGATATATTGCGGATTGTTAAGGTTGATGAGCGGACAAAGCTTAATTTATTGACGTCCGGCCCGATTCCACCGAATCCGGCTGAACTGATCGGTTCACCTCAAATGGTCCGCCTTCTGAAATCGCTGCAAAATCATTACACACATGTCGTCGTCGATTCGCCTCCGATTGCGTCGTTTACAGATGGTGTATTGATTGCCTCAATGGTTGACGGCGTCATATTGGTCGTGCATTCCGGCGAAAGCTCGCGACAGGTGGTCCGGCGAACGCGGCAGCTCCTGCAGGATGTCGGAGCCAAGATCCTCGGCGTCGTTCTGAACCGGGTCAACCTGAACTCTCAGGACAATTACTACTATTACCAAAGTTACTATCACCGCAATAACTACAACAGCGACGATCAGGCCGATTGATCTGGGGCGTTGGCATTCCGCTTTGCGCGGCTCTTTCAAGTTTCGAGTTTTCAATCTAAAGGCTGAAACTCGAAACCTGAAATACGCCGGGGGCGACACTTCATACATCGTATGCAAGAAAGTCAGGATGAATCTAATTTGCCTGCCTCATTTACATGGAAGGACGCCGTCTTTTTTTCGGCGGCTCTGCTTTTCATTTATTCACAGCTTTTTCAGCTTCCATTCACTCCGATCTATTTTGACGGCGACCATTTGATCCCGATTTCGAACGCCATGCGGATGCTCGACGGCGAGGTGATGCACAGGGATTTCTTTCATTTTGCACCGCCCGGAACTGAATTGATCTATGCCGCTCTTTTTTCGATATTCGGAGTAAAGGTCTGGGTTTTGAATATAGCGATCGTCCTGCTGACGATTGCACAGGTATGGCTGTTGTGGATTTTCTCGCGCCAGGTTCTATCGGGATCAGGGGTTTACCTGCCGGCGGTTATATTCCTGACAGTCGGTTTCCGGCAAATGGGAATAGACGGGAGCTACCGTTTGTTTAGCGTGGTTTTCGCCCTCGCCGGTATCGCAGTGCTAATGAACAGGCGTTCAACCCGCAATCTTATCCTCGCGGGCGGACTCTGCGGGCTGGCGTCGTTTTTTGTGCAGCCTCGCGGCCTTGTCGGCATTGCAGGGATCTCGGTTTTTTTACTATGGGAAAATTACCAGAATGGATTCAACGTGAAATCTTTGCTGAAAAGCGGGCTTTACCTGACGTTGCCGTTTATTTTGGTCATCATCGTAACTCAATCGTACTTTGCATGGCAGGCCGGGCTCGGTAATTATTATTTCGATCTGGTAACTTTTTTGCGGAAGCATTACCCGCATGACCCGTTAAATAACGAATTCTCCTATTTCAGCGATGTTCCGGGCTTCGGGAAATATCTCGAAACCATGTCATCGCAGGCAGCAGTTTTTCGTTTTATAAGAGCCGGGTTGCCGGTCATATTTTACTATGCGTTGATCCCGCTCACGTATTTCGTTCTTCTTTTCGTTATCTGGAAACGCAAAGGCAGTTCAGTTTCCCCCGATCTAAAAGCGAAACTCGTGCTGCTTTGCTTTGCCGGGCTCGCACTGGCCGGCGGGATCTCTGCTCCGACGGCAACGCGGATTTATCATGTCGCCATACCTGGAATCGTAATTTTTGTCTGGCTTTTCAAACAAATTCCGTTTACGGCAAAGCTCACACCGATTTGTTTATTTTTATTGGTTCTATTAGGCTTTTCATATGCCGTGCAGCGCCAGGCGATCGCAAAAGACCAAATTGATCTTCCGGCCGGAAACGCGGCCTTTATATCGAAGGACTCGTTCGGCAAAATCGAGTGGATGAACGCCCATACCGAAAGAGGAGATACATTTTACGAAGCCTTTCACCCGAGTTTTTATTTTCCCCTTCATCTCAAAAACCCGACACCTTTTTATCTGGTGCGTGATTCGGAATATACACCCTATTTTCAGGTCGAATCGATAGTAGCGGCATTGGAAAAGGATCCGCCGAATTTGATAGTCTGGGAGGGAACGTATTCGAAACCAGTCGGCGAGCGGATGCCCGGCGACAATATGGAACCGCTGTGGCAGTTTGTTTCGACGAATTATGAGCAGATAGAAGAGTTCAAGGGAGCGGGCGAATTTACCTTGACTAGCGAGCGTGACAGTGAAGTATGGGAATTAAAAAAATGAACGGAAATTCTCAGCAGGTCGAGTCGGTCGTTAATAAAAAGAAGCATTAAAATAATATATGAAAATTGGAATAGTGGGCCTGGGGATTGTCGGTTCAGCCGTCAAACACGGTTTTGAAAAACTTGGACATCAGGTGAGGTCGCACGACATTAAACTGGAAACCAGACTGGAAGATCTTTTGGATTCGGAGATCATTTACCTTTGCGTTCCGACGCCTCAGAATGAAACGGGTAAATGCGATACGTCGATCATCGAATCCATCGTCGAAGAATTGATCGAAACGCATCTGTTTACTGGGATTATAGCGCTAAAATCCACGGTCGAACCGGGAACGACGCAGAGATTGCAGAACGAATTCGGCAGCAGAATGATCTGCCACGTCCCTGAATTTCTGCGTGAACGCGTTGCAATAGCCGATTTTATCGAAAATCACGATATATGCATTATCGGAACTGGATCGGATGAGGTTTTCGAGACAGTGAAGGAATCGCATGGCCACTATCCCAAAC
>JACMMN010000270.1 GCA_014379075.1 Pyrinomonadaceae bacterium
AACTCGTTTGAAATTTTCCCGGCTGATAACCAGTTTGCTAAAATACTATTTAAACATAAATGCAAAATCGTAATCCTTCAAACGTCATATAGTTAATTTCAAAGCTCAATATCCGGGTTTCTCACAAATAATTATGGCTGAAAGAACTAGTTCGCTTGGAAGTAAATCGGCACTCTCCAAAATACTTTCACAGGAAAGAATTTCCGGGAGCGACCGGGAACTGGCGGTTACGCATGAAATAAATCGTCAAAGCGTCGTCAAGGAGCTGCTCGTCCGTATTTTCTTGATGTCCAAATTCAAGATCCTGGCCCAGGGCATGTCCGTCCACGCCGCGACGACTCAGTATTTTCGCTCAAGCGCCGATGATAATGAACAAGCGGCCCACTGCGCTCCCGGACAGCTTCGGTACAACGGACAGGACATCCAAAACCTTTTGCCCGACGATCTCCGCCGCCCATTGGAGGACCTTTTTGGAAAAACCGACGGATTCCCTTCTAGATTCAACATTGCCGATTCGCGTGCCGAAGAAAACGGCTTAAAAAATGCGTTGTGCAATGCCTGCAATCACGCCGCCCGATCTGGCTCGACAGCTCGATTTAACCGCGCATTCGAATTCTATCCGCATATCGACGCCGCCTTTAACGTTTATAAGATGGAAGGCATAACGGCGTTTCAGGCCGCCATCGCAAAGCAGCGGATATTGATGCTTTCCCTCCCGGACAACAATAGAGCGTCTCGTCAGGAATGGATCTCGATCTTGGAGTGCTATTTAGACACTTTAGCCGGTTCGGCAAACACGCTTGAAACAGTGCAGGGATTATTCCCCGAAGACCTCTGGCGGCAGCACAGCAAACTCGCTTAAGAGAATTTATCCGTCTACCGATTCGGAACGATCCAAAATGTCGGGGGCAGCCGCTGGCACGTCATCCAGTTTTTCGTTAACTTCGGTATCTTTGTCGCCCAAAACATCCTGAATATAAACCATCTGAACGAGCACCATCATCATCGCCAGCAGCGGCGTCGCGAGCACCAGGCCCAAACCGCCTATCATAACGCTAAGAGCAAGTTGGAAAATGATCGTCAAAGCTGGCGGAAGCTCGACGGTCTCGCGTTCGATTATCGGCGTCACCAGATTTGATTCGATCAATTGCACGCCGATGTATAAGGCCAGGACATATACGGCCGTTATCGGACTGTCGATAAATGCCAGCAGCAAAGCCGGAACCGCGGAAATTATCGGACCGAAATTCGGAATGAACGAGAGCAGCCCCGCGATCAGCCCCAGTGTCAGTGCCAGCGGGACACCGATGATCGACAGCCCGATCCACGTCAGAATGCCGATAAAGATCATCGAGCCGACCTTTCCTATGAGCCACCATCGAAGCGTTTCCCCAATACCGGCGACCACTTCGTTCACCCGAAATCGGCGGTCAACAGGAAAAAGTTTGGTAAAACCGTGGACATAGAATCTCGGTTCAGTTGCAAGATATATAGCCAGCAGGATAACCACGAAAAAATTACCGATCGCTCCCAGGGTCGACGAGAAGAATCCGCCGAGACTGGATAGAAAGCCCGAGTCGGTGATCATCTGCTTCGCGGCCTCCGTAGTTGGCAGCTGCTCTATGATCGTCCTGCCCCAGCCGTATTGCGACAGATAATTACCCACCTTTTGAATAGAAACCGGAATTTCCTGCCGAAGATGCCGTGCCTGTTCGGCAACGCTCGGTGCGAGCAGGGCGATCGACCCCGCCAAAATTCCCAACAGCAGCACCGAAACTATCAGCACCAGCCACCCTTCGCCGACCTTTACATAGCGGCCCGCCAGATCTGCGAGCCCGCGAAGAAAGATCGCGAGCAAAACGCCGGCGAACGCCAGCATAACGATGTCGAACGTATAATAGAGAAGCAGTAAGGTCAGAAGTGCAAAAATGACAATGCCAGCCGTGATCAAAACACGCTGGACATGGGTTCGTTCGAAGTTTATGGGTGAGATCATCCTTTAAATTGTGACAAGTTGCACGGTTAGTGGGAAGTTAAAACCGATAGAAAATAGCCACTTCACTTAACTTTCACAGTTTCCAATATCATATCATTCGCTTATCTATCAACAGTTCCGCGTTGAGTATAGCCTAACCGGCGGCCCCGCGAACGGTATTGTGGCTCAAGGTAACAAAGCGGTAATCGAAAACGTTATCGGGGAAAATTCGTCC
>JACMMN010000271.1 GCA_014379075.1 Pyrinomonadaceae bacterium
CGTCTATCTTGAAAGCGGCGATGACCAGAGCGAACATTACGGCGTCACGATCGGCACGATGCTGGCGGACGAAATGCATCTGGTGGCGAATCCGGCGGTCGATCCGAAAGACGATTCGATCATCATTACGCGGTCCGGTTCGCGCGGGCAGACGCTGCCGAATACGCTTTACCGGCTCGAAACGGACGGCTATGTCGACGAAATGAGCGCCGAAATGATGAACCCGACGGGCATTGCCTTCGACGCGGAAGGCGTGCTGTATGTGACGAACCGTGCGGCCGGCGAGGTGTCGCGGATCGACCGCGGCGAAGAGGTTACCGTTTATGCATCGGGGCTAGGGGTGGCGACAGGGCTTGCATTCGATAAGGACGGCGTGATGTACGTCGGCGACCGGAGCGGTACGATATACCGCGTTCCGGGTTTTGGGGATGTCGAGATATTTACCGTCATGGAGCCGTCGGTGTCGGCGTACCACATCGCGTTCGGGCCGGACGGCAGATTGTATATTGCGGCTCCGGGCCTGGCGAGCCATGATGCGATAATGGCGGTGGACCGTGACGGAAACGTCGACAAATATGCCCGCGGATTCGGGCGTCCGCAAGGCCTGGCGTTCGATGCGGCCGGGAACTTATACTGCGCCGCCTGTTTCAAAGGCAAACACGGCGTCGTCCGGATCGACTCCGATACGGGCGAGACCGAAATGTTTGTTTCGGGAAACAATGTCGTCGGCCTCTGCTTCACCCGCAAAGGCGAGATGATAGTCGCGACGAATGATTCGGTGTATTCGCTCGCGCTGGGAATCATGGGGACGTTGGTCGAATAGTCGTATCGGTTAGTTTCACCCGGATATGAAATTTTTCTTTATATCAATATTTCTGATCGTTCAGATACTGTCGGCGTCCTGCGGCGGGACGGCGGCAAACCAAATTCCGCCTGCAAACGCCGCCGCGAAAACAATCACACCGGAAACTTTTGCCACGCCCAAGACCGACGCCGAACTGCAAAAACAGATCGAGGCAATTGCCGCCGAGGCTAAAGGCAAGGTCGGCGTTTACGCAACCGTGATCGAAACGGGCGAAACCGTTTCGCTGAAGGGAGACGGGCGATTTGCGATGCAGAGCGTCTATAAAGTGCCGATCGCGATGGCGGTGCTGTGGCAGGTGCGTCATGGCAAGTTGAAACTCGATGAGACGGTTCGCGTTGAAAAAGCCGATTTTGTTACGCCTGGGCAGCGCAGCCCGATCCGCGACAAATATCCGAATGGCACGGAATTGACGCTTCGCGAGCTTATACGGCTTTCCATCTCCGAAAGCGACGGTACAGCAAGCGACGTACAGCTTCGGCTACTCGGCGGTGCTGCGGCGGTGCAGGAATATCTAACAGGAATAGGCATTACCGATATAAAGGTCGTGAATACCGAAAAGGAATTTGCTCAGAACTGGCAGACGCAGTACGCGAACTGGGCGACTCCGGCGGCTGCCGTTGAACTTCTTCGCGGAATGAATAGCTGGACCGCGATCGAGGGCGAAGGCCTCATCCTCCAGGGTTACATGATCGATTCGCCGACCGGCCCGAAACGTCTAAAAGGATTGCTGCCGAAAGGAACTTTTGTGATGCACAAGACGGGAACATCGGGTTCGCGTGAAGGCGTGACCGCTGCTACGAACGATATTGGAATAATTCCGCTGCCGAATGGCAAAAACGTCGTGATCGCTGTTTTCGTCTCCGATTCATCCGAAAGCGAGCAGGTCCGCGAAGCCGTGATCGCAAAGATCGCGAAGGCGGTTTGGGATAAGTGGGGAAAGTAAGAGACGCCGATGATGCGAGCCGATGACCTTGTTTCGCTTTTTTTCTATTCTTATTTCGTGTATTTCGTGGATAAAGGCCTTAAAGAATTCGTCCACGAAATGCACGAAATAAGAAAATAAAGATAAAAAGTTTAACGGTCGCTTTGCTTCGAGCTTTCCGGTTTTTGGCTGCCGTAGCGTTCGTCCTCTGTTTTCTTTTCAGTGCCGAGGCCTTCGGTCCCGGATTTGCCGGCGCCGGCGTTGCCGCCGCTCTTGCCGTATCCGCTTGTTTGCTCGTGGTCATTGTTGCTGTCGTCGTCGATGGAACTTCTGCGCTGCTGTTGTGTCATTTTCGTACACCTCCTGAGTATTTTGATTGCTGGTTGCAATTGCCGAGCCGGAAGCGGAGGCAATGGGCAATGGAAAGTCAAAAATCAATTCCGTCATTGTCCAATTTCCACTGTCCATTTTTCCTTCCAAATCATTCCTTTTATTCCGATCATTCGGATCGACGCGGGAGTTTTTGGCTGTCGGCATGCTGGCGGGCAGCGGGAACGCCTTCCTTACATTTCGGTGATAGCGGTTGGAGGTTGACTCGCTTATTTAACAGGCGTATAAGTGTTGTCGTAATCCACAACAATCCCAGGGAACTAGAAGCGAGTGGGCAGTTGCCAATAGATGCGGCGACGGCTCTGTTTGCTCAAGGCCACGCATCTTTTTTTTAGAAGAGGAAAATTTTATGCGTAAAATGGTTTTCGTTTTTTCGATGCTGATCATCGGGTCCTTTGCCCTTACCGCCTGCGAACCGGCGGCGAACACGGCCACTGCCAACAAGCCCACAAATGCTGTGAATAATGCAAATACCGCAACCGCACCGGTATCGGCCGCCGCGATCGAGGCCGATCTTAAAAAGCTGGTCAACGACACGGCCGCCGCACTTGCCAAGAACGACGCCGACGCTCTCGACAAGATGTACGGCGATAATTATATGCTGGTGAATCTCGACGGCTCGGTTCAAACGAAAGCCGAGCGGCTGGCGTCGTTCAGGTCCGGGGATACAAAATTCGAAACATTCGCTTATGACGAAGTAAATGTGCGGACGAATGCGGAAGGTACCGGAGCGGTCGTGATCTCTCGGGCCACGGCAAAAGGAACGAATAAGGGGAAAGCGACCGACGGAACGATTCGCGTGACGCAGGTTTGGAGCAAGATGAAGGATGGCTGGAAGCAGGTGAGCGGGCATGCGACTCAAATTACAGGAGCATCGGCAAGCACGCCCGCAGCCAACACCGCGACGGCGAACAAGCCCGCGAATACAGCGGCGAATAACAATAAATAACCGGCGATTCGAATTAGAGGCAGGGGAAGATCGGCTTCTCCTGCCGTTTTTGGTGAGCACGTCCCGAACGAAAAATCTCCCTTAACAAACAAGTCAGGAGTAAAAATTATGAAATACGTTTTGGCACTTACGATGTTGTTTCTCTCGTCAGCGTTGATCGCACCCGCACAATGCACTGACGCTGACAAAAAAGCCCTCGAGGCATTGGATGCTTCGTGGAGCAAGGCCGGGCTGAGCGGCGACAAGGCTGCTCTGATGAATATTTACGCCGACGATTATGTCGGATTTCCGGGAATGGTCGGTAAAACCAGCGCCATCAATTCCACGATGACTGCGTTTGAAAAAAACAAGGCCAATCCGTCGGGAGCGGACAAGGTGACGTACGATCACTATATGATCTCATGCACTCCGCTGACTGCGACGGTCACGCATCGAAATACTGTTTGGACGCCCGATGGGACGGGAGGAAAGCCTGAGACGTTTTATACCCGCAGTGTGCACGTTTTTGAAAAACGCGGCGGCAAATGGCTGGTGGTGAGCAACGCGGGACACGGGCTTGATGATTATGCCGTGCTCGAATACATGGAGCGGGATTGGAATGAGGCCGCGATGAAACGCAATAAAGGCTGGCTGGAACAGAATTTCGCCTCGGATTACACGAGCATCAGCAGCGGATCGGCGGCATTGATGAACAAACAGCAGGATATTAATGACACGATAAACGGAAAGACCGTCGTTGACTGGAACGATCTATCCGAAATGAACGTGCGGATCGACGGCAACACTGCGATCGTCACCGGCGTCAACCACGTGAAGGGAAAGGACGATAAAGGAGTTGCGTTCGACACAAAGGTCCGTTATACC
>JACMMN010000272.1 GCA_014379075.1 Pyrinomonadaceae bacterium
GACCATATCGCAGCGGACGATGCCGCCGAAAATGTTTATCAGCACGGCTCTGACGTTTTTATCGGCGAGCAGAATTTTGAACGCCTGTTCGACGCGTTCCTGCGAGGCGCCTCCGCCGACGTCGAGAAAGTTTGCAGGCTCGCCGCCGGCGAGCTTGATAATGTCCATCGTCGCCATCGCGAGGCCGGCTCCGTTGACCATACAGCCAATGTTGCCGTCGAGCTTGATGTAGTTAAGATCAAATTTCGAGGCTTCTATCTCCAGCGGCTCCTCTTCGTCGAGGTCACGCAAAGATTCGTAATCCTTGTGGCGAAACATCGCATTGTCGTCAAATGTTACTTTGGCATCGAGAGCGATGAGGCGGTTGTCTTTGGTCAGTAAAAACGGGTTGATCTCGACGAGCGAGGCGTCCATTTTCTCGTAAGCGTCGTAAAGCGACAGCATGAATTTCGCCGCCTGGTTTATCAGATCGCTCGGGATACCGAGGCCGAACGCCAGCTTCCGAGCCTGGAAACCGCGAAAACCGACGGCCGGATCGATCGTTTCCTTTAAGATCTTTTCAGGCGTTTCCTCTGCGACTTTTTCGATGTCCATACCGCCTTCGGGCGACGCCATAAAAACGTTGCGGCCGGTCACGCGGTCGAGCGTAATGCCGAGATAAAATTCACGGTCGATAGGCAGGCCTTCTTCGATCAGGAGCGTTTTGACCTCGCGGCCTTCGGGGCCGGTCTGGTGCGTGATGAGCTGCATGCCGAGGATCTGCGAAGCCATTTCCTTCGCCTCCGAGGGTGATCTCGCGATCTTTACGCCGCCGCCTTTACCGCGTCCGCCTGCGTGGATCTGGGCCTTGACGACGACAATGTCTGTCCCGAGTTCTTTTGCGGCCGATTCGGCTTCTTCGGGCGTGCGGGCGACGATGCCGCGCGGCACGGGAACGCCGTATTCTTTGAGAAGAGCTTTGCCTTGATATTCGTGGATCTTCATATTTTATAGGGCAGAGGCCGGATCGTTAGTGAGGGTTTGAATTCAGGTTTGGGCCTACGCCTTACTAATGTGCGGGCTTCCGCATTAAGAAAGCCCTTACTAACGTGCGGGCTTCTGCCAAAAGCAGAGTTTAGCTTTCAGAACGGCAAAAAGCAAAGGCGGCCGGTGACCGCCTTTGCTTTTGGATCTGAAGAACGCCCTTACTTACGTGCGGGCTTCTGCATCAGAAATTTACATGTTTATGATCAATTTCAGCATTTTCCATTCGCCGCCGCGTTTTACGTATTCGTATTCGAATTTAACGGCGAACGGTTTCGTCGGAAATTTGCCGTTGACAACCAGTATTTCCAGCCCTTTTTCGGTTCGGATAGAAGGTTTAGGCGAAAATTCGGCGGTCGTTTCGGGAACTTTCTTTAGGCTCGGTAAGATCCGTTTCCTATTGGTAACGAAGGTCTTAAACACGTCTTTCATTTGATCTTCCGTGTAGGTGGACTGGAAGTCGGACGAGGATTTTGCATAGAGTGTGGAAAAGTCTTCGGTTTCTATAGCGCTTGCAAAATCCGACGTTGTTTCCTTTATCATGGATTGAACGATTGTGTCGGAAGGCACGCCGCCGGCGTCCGTATCGTCGCCAAAAGGAGTGTCCGAAGAATTCGCCACTGTACGGTTTGAATTACTGCCGCTGTTGCCAATATTCGAAAGATCGAATTTGTCGCCGCAGGAACAGCCGAGAGCGATAAGAGCGACTATGCCTAAGGCAATGAAGCCGCTGATCTTATCGTCTTTTCCGAAAAAAAGTTTTGTTAACAGGTTTTTCATAGGTTTCTCACTTTATAAAGATCTTACGATTTTCGCCATGGCCCTAAAAGGCTTATCCAGCTGTCCACTGTTCTTGTAAATTCGGTCTGACATCGAACGGCGCGTTCCTTCGGCAAATAACCTTCGGTTAAAATGTTGGAGTATTTACTCGGATTTGAACCATAGATCATGCACAGAGAGTTATAAAACCGCTGTTCCTGCAGCAAATGCTCGTCCGCCAGGTTCTTCTTCTGCCCCTCACTCTGCTTGGACTCTATGGCGAAAGCATCGGCCGCGGCAAACACCGCCCGGACGCCTTCATCGCCCAGTTCCTTGAGATTAACGTAAGCAGAACAGCGGTCGGCCGCGTCTTCCTCGTTGCCGGCGACGGGAAGTTTGTAGATATCGATCAGGGCATGGCCGATCTCGTGCAGAAAGACGAAGCGGACAGCGTCGTTCATCTTTTGATACGCTTTTGCGTCGTCGTGGCCGACGCTTTTGAATGTCTTGTAGAAGTGCTCCATCAGTTCGTAGCACATCGTGACCGATTGATCGCCGGAATCGTAAAAGGCGTTGATCTGGTTGCAGGACTTCGTGCGAAGATGAATATCGGTCGGCAGGACCAACGCCCGGTTCAATTTATCGGCTGCTTTTTCAAGAAGCTTTTCCGATTTTACCTGGCGGTCGATCTCGATGTAACGTGGTGTGCCGACCTCGGAATGCTCAACGATGAAATCACCCTCGTCCTTCTTTTTCGCGGCTGTAGAGGAATCCGTATCGGTGTCGACATCATCGATCCGGTTCGCCTGGCTCTGGGGCGACGGCTTCTCGTCTTCACGGCCCGAACTGCAAAAGCAGGCAGTCACGAGGACCACGACGCATGCGATAAATATCAGGTTGAAAAAGTTTGGACGCATAATTGCCGGATAGTAACTTCAGCAAGCGTAATAGTCACCAGACGCCGGTACGGCGTTACGATAAAAGCTGACGGTCAAAAATTGAACAATTTGCAGAAAAAAAAGGGCTGATAAATAAATATTTACCAGCCAATGATAGAGATAGAAATGGATTTTGTCTATTGCGATCTTTCAACAAATGAAATTAGGGTTCGTACGGCGACCGCGGTCGGGCCCTTTGCCTGGTGCGCACGGGCCGTGTCGTGCCATGCCGTACCGGCAATGTCGAGGTGCGCCCATTTTGCTTTGTCGATGAATTCCTGAATGAAAACGGCACCCATGATGGTTCCGGCTTTTCCGCGTGGACCGATATTTTTGATGTCGGCAATGTCCGATTTGATCTGTTTGCTGTATTCCTTGCTGAGCGGAAGCTGCCAGAAACCTTCACCGTTCTCCATGCCGCAATCTCGGATCTGATCGACCAATTCCTGATCGTTGCCCATGATGCCGGTGTTCTGATCGCCGAGAGCAACGATCACTGCACCGGTTAAAGTCGCCATATCGATGATTTGGGTTGCACCCTGCGTTTCAGCGTAAGCAACGGCATCAGCAAGTACGAGGCGGCCTTCAGCGTCGGTATTGAGAATCTCAACCGTCTTGCCGTTTGAAGCGGTAACGACATCGCTTGGACGCGAAGCCTTTCCATCCGGCATATTTTCGACTGCGGCGACAATACCGATGACCGGAACGCTCGGTTTTAGAAGGGCGATCGCCCGCATCGTGCCGATAACGGTCGCACCGCCGGACATATCGTATTTCATCGCGTCCATGCCCTCGGCCGGTTTGATCGAAATACCGCCGGTGTCGAACGTGATGCCTTTGCCGACAAGAGCAAGCAGTTCGCCTTTCTTGCCGGTGCTTTTCGCGGGAGTATATCTTAGAACGATCAATTTCGCCGGCTGCTCGGAACCGTGCGAAACGCTCATCAGCGAGCCCATGCCGAGCTTGGTCATCTTAGCTTCGTCGAGGATCTCGCATTTGATGCCGGTTTCCTTTGCCATTTTCTGGGCACGGTTGGCCATTTCGGTCGGCGTCAGGATATTCGGCGGTTCGTTTGCCAGGTCGCGGGTGAAATTCATCGAATCGCCTATCACCTGACCCCGGATAAGGCCTTTTTTTAGATCAGCGGCTTTTGAGCTTTCGACGAAGACGACAATTTTGGTAACGGCTTTGTCGGTTTTATCTACCGTTTTGTACTTGTCGAGTTCGAACTGGCTGGTAACCGAGCCTTGCACGGCGTTCTGTGCGATCGCGGCAGCATCGCCATCGAAACGAGGTAAAAGGGCGAAGCTTTTTACATTACACTTTCGCAAATATCGTGTCGCCGTGCCTGAAGCGACTGCTACATCGCAAAGCCTGTATTCGGCCTTATCGCCTGCCCCGACAAGCAAAATACGGCCGGCCTTGACCTTTCCGGAAGGCATGATGCGAAGCAGTGCGGTCTCACCTGTTTCGCCTTTGAACTCTTCGGACTTTAAAACAGCCGCGATGTGGCCGCCGGCCAACTTGTCCAGATCCTTCAATACGCCGGATGACGGTTTTTCGCCTTTGAAAATCACGACGGCTAACGCATCAACATTTGCTTCGGAAAAGTTTTCCGTAAGAGCTTGGGATTCCATCAATTACCCTCTACTATAAGATTCAATTATACATGCAAAAAGTCTTGTAATATCTATAACTTATCTCAGGTTTTCTTTCAACTGCTGTCGTGTTTCTTTATCGATCGTTTTTTTCATTTCCGCTTCGCGTTTATCGTACAATTTCTTTCCTTTCGCTACCCCGATCTCGAATTTTATACGTCCGTTTTTCCAATAGATCCGCGTGACAACCAAAGTCATGCCTTTTTGGACGGTTTCTTTCGCCGCTTCAGTGATTTCGTTGGCGCAAGTATAATCTTTGCTGGCAATCAGCGTATAGGCTTCGGCGCGTCCTTCGGGCGCAACACGAGTGTCTTCCGCACGAAGTTTGACCCATTCCTGCTGCGCGTCGGGACCTTTCAAATTGA
>JACMMN010000273.1 GCA_014379075.1 Pyrinomonadaceae bacterium
ATCTGATAATGTCCAGCGGTACGGCTGCGGAACGGTTTTGGAACTTCTATTCCGGCGGTAGTTCACAACCGAGATTAACTTGCACCGAATTGCTATTCGAGTTGAGTTTCCCATTTCCTGTTCAGCAATGTGATCGTCAGATCCGTCTCGCTAAACCGGAAGAACTTCTGGATGTTGCCGAGGCACAGGCTGAAGTAGCCTTCGTCGAATGCGGCGTTGATCCCCTGAAAAAAGATCGCGAAGGCTTTCTGAAACGTGTAATGAGACGCATCGAACAGGGAAGGATCTTTGTCAGCTACGAAGATGCCAAACTTGTCTTCAAGGCGGACGTGATATCCGAGACCGAGGATGTTATTTACCTTGAGGGAATCTATGTCAGTCCCGAATATCGCGGACAAGGCATTGCGTCCAAGTGTCTTGCCAAATTGAGCATGTCGCTGTTGAACCGGGTACAGAATTTGTGTCTGCTTAGCAACGTCGATTTCACGCAGGCTCATCGGAGTTTTGCCCGAGCGGGTTTCAAGGCCTCCGACAAGTGCACGACGATTTTCGTTTAACAATTAAAATCATAGACAACTATGCTTTACTGACTTATAATATGGGTGGGTCCTTATACGGCCCACCCTCATTTTTGTTCTCCGATCGTATCTGATTCGCCCCGGTCGGTTTCTGATTTCCTCGAAAAGTATTTTATTTCCGCAAATAAGCAACAAATGCGCTGAGATTCCCGGCCGGGATATGAACTACCAGAGATTGACAAAATTTTACATGATCGTAGTCCTCTTGCTGGGACTCGCCTGTATTCTAGCGGCTGCGGTTGGGTTGCCGCTGGAAAAGTTTGATCTCAAATTTGTGGTTCTTGCCTGCTTCACGGTCGGGATCGGATCAAGAGTTACGCTCCAGATCCCCAGATTTAAATCGCACATAGCCGTTTCGGATACGTTTATATTCCTCGCCCTTCTCATGTACGGTGCGGAATTTGCGATAATACTTTCCGCTGTTGAGGCGTATTTCTCGTCCATAAGGTTTTGCAGCAAAAAACTTACGATATTTTTCAACGCTGCGGCGATGGCATTCTCAACCACCGCCGTGGTCTTGATGTTGAAGGTCTTTGGACTGTATTCGGAAAGTCAACTGCACGGACACGGCGAACACATTCAGGATTTTGTCATCGCCCTTTCGATAATGGCCCTGACGCATTTCATTGTAAACACATCGCTTGTATCGACCTACGAGAGTTTATCGAATGGGATTCCGTTTTGGGACACCTGGAAAAATAAGTATTTGTGGACCTTTATTACCTATTTTGTCGGCGCGGCGAGCGCCGGGCTTCTTATTCAATTGTCTGACAGTATCGGATTTGGCGTGATTATCGCGACGTTTCCGGTGGTCCTTTTTATTTTTCTGTCGTATCGGATGTATTTGAAGAACGTCGAAATGTCCAACGCACAGGCCGACCAGGCTAAGGAGTATTCAAAGGTACTAGAAGAACGATCCGCCGCTTTGATCGAATCCGAACAGCGGTTCCGGAGCGCATTTAATTATGCGCCGATAGGGATAGCACTTGTTTCGCCCGCAGGGGATTGGCTCAGAGTCAACCACGCGCTTTGTAAGCTGGTCGGTTACACAGCCGAAGAATTACGCGCTACTAACTTTCAGTCGATCATTTTCCCCGAGGATCTAGGGCCGGCCTTGGTAAATATTCACGAATTGTTATCGGGAAAGACTGCGAATTGCCAAATGGAACAGCGTTACCGTCATAAAGGCGGTGAAACCGTGTGGGCATTATGGAGTGTCTCGGCGGCCAGCGATGTTCGGTCGGAAAAGCCGACATTGATCTTTCAACTACAGGACATATCCGATAAAAAGCTTGCCGAGGACAAACTGCATTATGAAGCGACGCACGATGCGCTGACCGGCCTTCCAAATCGTTCGTTTTTTATGCGTAAGCTCGCAAAGGCGCTTCAGAAGACAAAACTCGATCCCAAGTACAAGGTAAGCGTTCTATTTATCGATCTCGACCGGTTCAAATACGTTAATGATAGCCTGGGGCATTTGGTCGGTGACCAGCTTCTCATCGCGATTGCAGAACGCCTTCGCGAATGTATGAGGCCGCCCGATATTGTTGCCCGCCTGGGCGGTGACGAATTCACTATCCTTGTTGAGGGCAGATATTACATGGAAAAGGTGACACGGATCGCCGAACGTATTCACGCGAAATTTGGCGTGCCTTTTGAAGTGCGCGGACACGAGGTCTACAGTTCAGCCAGCATCGGCATTCTTCATGCGTCCGAAAAACATCTTACGTCCGAGGAAATGATGAGAGACGCAGACACGGCAATGTATCACGCAAAACGTGCTGGAAAAGCCCGGCACGAAGTATTTGACGAAGATATGCACGTTGCCGCAAGGGAAACGCTGCGGCTCGAGACCGATCTGCGAAGGGCGATAGAAAAAGAGGAATTTTTAGTATTATACCAACCGATCTTTTTACTGGAAACCGGTGAGATCAAAGGTATTGAGGCTCTGGCTCGCTGGAACCATTTGCAGCTCGGTGAAATATCTCCGAACAAGTTCATTCCATTGGCCGAGGAGGTCGGCTTGATCGATGTTCTTGGAGAACATATTTTGCGCAAGGCATGTACACAGATCGGATCCGTGTTGCCATTGCTGAAAGGCGAGTCGGCACTTAAACTGAGCGTAAATCTATCGTTTAAACAATTCGCTCGCCCGACACTTGTCGAAAAAATTCAGACGATCCTTGATGAAACGGAGTTTCCGCCCAATCGTCTGAAACTCGAAATAACTGAATCGGTGTTTTTTGAATATCAGGAAAAGGCGGTTGGAATGCTGCACCGTCTGCGCGATATTGGTATCGAACTGGATGTCGATGATTTCGGAACGGGGTATTCCAATCTAAGCAATTTGATGAGACTGCCAATTTCCACGCTAAAAATCGATAGCTCTTTCATCAAGCCCATAAATGACGGCGGCGCGAACACCGAAATGGTTAAGTCGATTCTGGCGATGGCGAGGAATTTGGGCTTAAAGGTGATCGCCGAAGGCATCGAGAATGAAATACAGCTTGAGGTTTTGAAAAAGTTGGATTGCGAGCACGGACAGGGATTTTTGCTCGCAAAGCCGATGCCATTCGAAGCGATCCGCGAATTTTTGCTCGAAAGCGATAGGATCGATGTTCCCAAACCGCAGTTCGACGATCTATCGACCGTATCACTGATTCAATAGCTAGCTTTTTGTTTCCAATCGCTGAATTGCGCCATGATTCGTAGAAGATCCTGCGTAATGCTTAATATTTCAGGACCGACTGATCGACCTCATCCGACCAGGCTCCGATTCCGCCCTTCAGATTGATCAACCTTCCATCGAAACCTGCGTCTTTTAGAGATTGAATGGCTTTTGCGCTTCTGACGCCGCCTTTGCACTGGACGACGGTGGTTTTGCCTTTTTCTATCTCGCAGATGCGGTTGACGATCTGGCCTAACGGAATTAGCTTTGCATTGGGAATGCGTGCAATTTCGTATTCGTACGGCTCGCGAACGTCGAGCAGTTGAAATTCTGTCTGGTTATTGAACCAATCGTCCAACTCCGTAGCCGATATTTCCTCAAATTGTGGTTCTTCCTCCAGCTTACGCAGACCGCAGAATTCTTCGTAATCGATCAATTCCGTTATCGTCGGATTGTCTCCGCACAATGCGCAATTTGGATCTTTGCGAAGCTTCAGTTCACGAAACTTCATCGTCCATGCATCGAACAGCAGGAGGCGGTTAAGTAGAATTCCCTCGGCGCCCAGAATTACTTTCAAAACCTCGTTCGCCTGGATGGTGCCGACGATTCCCGGCAGAACGCCCAGAACGCCGCCTTCGGCGCATGACGGAACGAGTCCCGGCGGCGGCGGTTCGGGATAGAGGCAGCGATAGCACGCGCCTTGTTCCGCCCAGAACACGCTCGCCTGCCCTTCAAAACGGAATATCGAGCCGTAAACATTCGGCTTTCCTGTCAAGACAGATGCATCGTTCACGAGATATCGCGTCGGAAAATTATCCGTGCCGTCAACGATCACATCGAAATCCTTGAACAATTCCAGCGCATTTTCGCTCGTCAAACGTGTTTCGAAAGCTTCGACTTTCGTGTTTGGATTGATGTCTTCAAGCCGGTCTTTGGCGGAAGCGATCTTCGGACGCCCGATGTCCTTTGTTCCGTGAATTATCTGCCGCTGTAGATTCGACTCTTCCACAACATCGAAATCCACGATTCCCAGCGTCCCCACACCGGCCGCCGCGAGATACAAACCCAGCGGCGAACCCAAACCGCCCGTTCCGATCATCAGCACGCGGGCTGCCTTAATCTTTTTTTGGCCTTCGAGCCCAACCTCCGGCAGGATCAAATGCCGCGAATAACGAGCAATTTCTTCATTGCTGAGGCTCGGCAGATCGTCCACCGCTCGAGCTTCGGCGACCGAATTTCCGCCCGCGATCGACGGCACGATCATTATCGTTTCACCGTCTTTCACCGTCGTGTTTCCGCCGTCGAGATGACGAATGTCCTCATCGCCTACGTAAACATTGACGAAATTCCGCAAGGCATTTTGATCGTTGTAAAGATGCTTGCGAAGCTCGGCATGCTCGCTTGTAAGCTGTTCAAGCGCCTCTCCGGCCGTCGCTGCCTGAACCTCTATTTCCGATTTCCCGTCCGCAAACTGGCGGAGCGGCGTTGGTATTACTATTGTTATGGACATTATTTCTCCCTTCTTCTATGTCAGCACCACTTGCGTCAGCGGGCGGGCTTTCTCCTGTCAGTACCGGGAGCGGTAGGGACGAGGTTCTTTACCTTATGTGTTAAAAGCCCGGTCGCTACCGCTCCCGGTACTGACAAGCGTTTCATCGTTAAATCTCGTGCGGTCGTTTTCCATCTGCCACGACCGGACATCCACCGCTTTTCCCTTCTCGACCGAGACGATCACATACGACCAGACCGGCAACGCATGATCGAGATCGTACTGGCTCGGAACCGCCAAATCGTCCGGATGCGAATGGTAATACCCGACCACATCCAGCTTTTTCTCGCGAGCGTACCGCTCGGCCCGCATCACGTCCTTCGGCAAGATCAGTATGCGGTCGTGCCGGTCGGCTTCGTCACGGGCATTTTCGAGCGGAAAGGTTTCCATCACGCTTTTTGCACCGTCCGCATGAAAATGCCCGATCAGCATTCCGCCGCATTCGTGCGGATAATCACGCTCGCCGTGGGCCTCAATTTGAGTAATAATTTCGTCGTTTAACTCGATCATTCTTAATAAATTGCCACTGGTGCTTTGTAATCTAAGTTTCTTTATTTTTGTGTCGCCTAGCGACTCCATGAATTTTAGACGTGGTTTTCAACCCACGGAAGGTAAAACAAAATTTCGTTGCCGCGTCAGCGGCAATTGAATCAAATGCGAACGTCAGCCGTCGCTATGCGACGCATGACTTAACTCAGCCTGACCGTGGGTTGAAACCCACGGCTAAATTCAAGTCATCGCTACGCGATGCAGTACAAAAACTAAGATTACATTGCACTTTTGGCAATTTATCGGAAACGGAAAATTGTAGTGCCTGCTCAATATCCACGATAATGTCGTTAATGTCCTCGATACCGACCGAGATTCGGATCAAACCTTCGGTAATGCCAAGCTCGCGCCGCTTTGCCGGGGACAGTTCCCGATGCGTTGCCGTCGCCGGGTGAACGATTCCGGTAAAAATATCGCCGACACTCGCCGCTCGTGTGCAGACTTTCAATGAATTCATAAACCGGTAAGCCGCTTCGCGTGTGTCCTCAACCAATCTGATGGTGACTATCGCGCCGAAAAGCGGACTATGAAAAACGCTGTCCAGAGTATCGTCCTCAAAAAATTCAGGATAGACGACCGATTCGATCTGCGGCAGCAGCTCCAGATACATCGCCAGCAGCGAAGCGTTTGCACACTGCTTTTCCATCCTCAATCCCAGCGTTTTTAATCCGCCTAAAATCGAATGAGCTTCCCACGGACTTAGCACACCGCCAACCAAAGTCAATGCCCCAAGCAACGCAGGACGCTCGAAATCTTCGCGGGCGATGACAACCCCGCCTGTCGCGTCAGCATGTCCGCCGAGGTATTTCGTCGCACTATGTACAACAAAATCCGCACCCAAATCCAGCGGACGGCAAAGAAACGGCGTCGCGAATGTGTTATCGACAATTACTTTTGCACAAACTTCGCGGGCGATTCTGCTGACAGCACCGATATCGCAGATTCGCAGCAAAGGATTCGACAGCGTCTCGCAGATAAATACGCTCGGTTTCAATTCGATTGCCTTCTGATTTAATGAGTGCAGATCGCCGAAATCCGCAGTTACAGTTTTTACGCCGAGAGAGCCGAAAATCGTATAAAGCAGATCGAACGTCGCGCCGTACAGATCTTTTGACGCAATAACGAAGGCGCCCGGCGTCAGGTCGCAGCCGAGCAAAGCCGCATGAAGTGCCGCCATCCCCGAACCGAAAGCAACCGCGAATTTTCCGTTCTCGATCTTCGCCATCGCGTCTTCAAATGCCGCGACCGTCGGATTTCCGTAACGGCTGTAAACAAAATCCGAAACCTCGCCATCGACTATTCGATCGACCTCTTCCATCGTCTGGTAAACAAACGAAGATGATGCATAGATCGGCGTCGAAGCCGGAACGCCGCCCGGAGCGGCCCGCCTTTCCCCGGCGTGAACAAGCTGTGTCGCAAATCCTAGATCGCTCATATGATTCCTGTCAGTACCACCTGCGGTAGCGGGTGGGC
>JACMMN010000274.1 GCA_014379075.1 Pyrinomonadaceae bacterium
AGTTCATTTTCTGTTCCACTTATTCATCTTGCTTGTTGATTCGTGAGTCGCGATTTAGACAATTAATCAGCAGGACAAAATCTTAGCTTACTGGCGTAAACCTCCATTTGTGTCTTTTTGTGTAAAATTTGCTTTATTCTGCATCTTAGTAATAGCTGCTGCCGCCCATATATGTTCAAACCCTCATTCGTTTCCATAATCGCGGTTACCTGCGCTTTCTGCGTCATTTTTTCAGCGTGTCAACCCCGTGTTCTGACCACGCCGGTTGCGTCGGCGGAAACACGTCCGTCTCCGACGCCAGCCGTATCCGATTCAATCACTATTGCGGCAGTTGGAGATATTATGCTTGGCTCCCCGTTTCTCGACGACACGCGCATGCCGCCGAACGACGGATCCGAATTATTGAAAAATGTGATGCCGATACTTTCAGCCGCGGACATCGCCTTCGGCAATCTGGAAGGGCCGATGATCGACAGCGGCGATTCATTGAAGTGTCCCAGGCCAAAACCTATAGACCCGAAAGTTCCGAGGACAAAGCCACTGGAGCCGATTCGGTGCTATGCATTCAGAATGCCGACGCGATACGGGGAGCATCTCAAATCGGCCGGTTTCGATGTTTTAAGCGTTGCCAACAACCATGCAGGTGATTTCGGCGATGCTGGCCGCGCCAGCACCCGCAAAACGTTGGACCGACTCGGCATCAAACACGCTGGCAGCGACAAGGCGCAGTTTTCAACAACATATCTGGAGGTCAAAGGCAGAATAATTGCTTTCATCGGTTTTGCTCATAACAACATCGCTCCAAACGTCAACAATCTGATTACTGCTCGCCAACTAGTTTTAGACGCGGATAAGAAAGCCGATATCATGGTCGTTTCTTTTCATGGCGGTGCCGAAGGGATCGCGGCGCAGAATGTGCCGAAAATGACGGAAATGTACTTCGGTGAAAAACGCGGTAATCTGCCTTTGTTTGCACACACCGTCATTGACGCGGGTGCCGATCTGGTTCTTGGCCATGGTCCGCATGTTCTGCGCGGCCTGGAGATCTACAAGAAACGCTTAATAGCTTATTCGCTTGGAAATTTCGCAACTTACGGATGGTTCAGGCTCGAAAACGAGACGGCTTTAACGATTATTCTGGAGACCCGGCTGGATGCGGAGGGGAATTTTCTTGGAGGCATTATTCATTCGGGCAAACAGGAAGGCCGGGGAATTCCCGTACTGGACGAATCGGGTGATGCGATAAGGAAAGTTCGTACTTTGTCCCAGACCGACTTCGGATCATCTGCTCCAAAAATCGCAGATGACGGAACTATATCTGTAAATTAACGTTTATTTCTTCTTCTCTTTTTCTATCTGCTTGACCAGCTTTCCGGCGTGGTTTCTGGCAATAAGCGGGATTCGTTCGTCGTTCGTCAATTGCTGCAGGAACGGAACCATTTGTTTTAAATCCGATATCTCGTTTCGCCGAATCAGCGAATCGAGCGCATCCAACAGTTTCGGAGATTCCAAAGGCTGATTTTCACGGGCCACTGAAATGTCGAACATCCAAATAAACTGATTTCCTATTTTTCGGTATTCATCGTTAAGGATCTTAGCTTCTTTATTTTGAGTCCAGTTGTACGTCGCGGTCCTTTCCCTTCCCTCATTCATCAGCGTAAATTTTGAGGTACCCAGATGAGAAAAGTCCTTTTCATACTGGTAGTTGTCCGTTGAATCAAGAAAATCCAGTGCGGTATAGGCTCCGTCGATACGCGCCAGGGCAGCCACCGAGACCTGTAGGGGATCAGAAATCAGTTCTTCGTAACCTTTTTTCATGAAGGAAATTTTTCCTTTTCCGGTATCGTCATGCTCGATCAGAATTTTGGAAATCAGAAAATCAGGTTGTGAAAACTCGTAGAAATGCGTCGGCTTATTTGCGACGATGGTTTGCTCTTTAACGTCGGAAGGCGTTCTTTGATTAGTTCGATCCTGCGTAGTGCCATCGCCCTGATTAGCAGGCCGCTCGTTCTTTTTTGGCGGATCGGCCGAGGTTGCTTCTACTTTCACCGGAGGCACGACAGCGGCGGCCGTTTTCTTGACCGCAGGCGTCCTTCGCTTCGTTTGAGCATCAATGGAAAACAGACTGGAAAAAATCAGTCCACAACTGATCAACGCTCGAATACAATTCACTTTTCTTGCCATAAAAAACAGGAAGCAACCCATCGCTATTGGAAGCATTTCGCCGCAAACTGTTTTGATGCATTAATTACGCTAAAGGTTTATAAACCGGCAAAGCGATCAAATCTAATCGAACTTCACCGAAACGACCTTCGAAACGCCTGCTTCCTGCATCGTCACGCCGTACAATGCCCGTGCCGCTTCCATCGTACGCTTGTTATGGGTGATTACAATAAACTGTGTCTTTTCAGACATTTCCGCGATCTTATTTACAAACCGGCCGACATTCGCATCGTCAAGCGGAGCGTCAACTTCGTCGAGTAAACAAAACGGCGACGGCCGATATTTGAAAATAGCGAGAACGAGAGCGATTGCGGTCATCGCCTTTTCGCCGCCGGAGAGAAGCAGAATATTTTGCAGCCGTTTGCCCGGTGGCTGTGCGACGACTTCGATACCGGCTTCCAGAATATCGTCCGATTCAAGCAAGGTCATTTCGCCGCGGCCGCCACCAAAAAGCTCGCGGAAAAATTCCACAAAATTCGCATTGACGACCTCAAAAGCCTGCTTGAACTTCGCCCGCGAGCGCTCCTTGATCTCACGCAAGGCTTCCTCGGCAGATTCGATACTGTCGATAATATCCTGTCTTTGGGACACCAAGAATGAAAGGCGGTCCTCTGTGTCGGTTAGCTCCTCCACGGCCAGCATATTGATCGCTCCAAACCCGTCGAGCCGCTGGCGCAGCTCACCGACAGCTTTACGCGTATAATCCAAATCGACATCGGACTCCAATTCCTCGCTTTCTTCGACGATTTCCGCCAGCGTCCGATTTAGATCCTGAGAACATTTTTCATTGACGCTCCTGAGACGAGTAACCGCCTCCGTTTGCCTGACCTCGATAGCTGCTCGTTCGTTCAGTGCATCGGCTGATTTTCGGTTGAGCTCGGCAAGTTCTTCTCCCATCGAGTCGGCCGTCCCGCGGGATTTTTGAACCGATGTAACCGCGGCGTTCAATTCTGTCCGCTCGATCGTCTCGTCATCGTTAACGGAAGCTATCTTTCCGGCAATATCAGAAACAGAGATGCGCAAATTTCTGATTATTGTTTCCGCTTCCGATACCTCGATATTCTGCTGGGCAATGCGCGATTCTAATTCCTTTTGCTCGCTTTCAATGCGGCGTAGAGCGGCTTGCACCGAACGCCGACGCTCGCTGGAGGTGGCGGCCTGAGTTCGTTTTTCATTCAAGACGGCGTTTTCCGTTTCCGAGTTTTCCCGCGCCCGAATCAGTGACTGTGATATGCATTCAAGATCAGATTGTGCTTCGGTTCGAAGGCTTTCGGCACTATCACGATTCGCAGCCGCCTCGGTAATTTGATTCTGAATGTGTTCTATTTCTGACGCAATCTGAGTCGACTCGTCCGAAACGACCTTTAAATGGCGGTTCGCGCGTTCGATATCCTGTTTCAAAGAATCGCGCTGAACTTCGAAGCCAAGGATTCCCCGTTCCACCTTGATTATCAGTGATTGTAGATCGACCGTCTTCTCTTCTCTTTCGGTCAATATTTTACGGTTTTGTGCGGATTCGGATTCAGCGGCTGCGATGGATTTTTCGAGCTCCGTCGCCGACTTTTCAAGGCCCGCAAGTTCGCGTTTGAAAGCGAGCAAAGACGAATTTTTCTGATCCGATCCCTGCATGCCCGTGATGGACAAAACGCCGCCGATCAGCAGATCACCGTCGTGATTAACCAAAACATCTCCAGTTTTTGCCTCTTCAAAATTCTCCACCATGATCGCAGACATTTCCCGTGGAAATACTTTGCGAAGGATTTCCCGCAACTCGGACGATACTCCAAGTAAGTCTTCGATTTTAGAACCCGAGGTTTTTTCTTTCGGAGATGATAACCGCAAGCTGGAATCGGAGGCAGCTAAACTTACTATCCGCCCGATCTCGTTCGCACGTACCCATTTAGACACCTTAGTGGAGTCGGCGGCACTTTCTACGAGAACGGTCTGCAGAAACGGGCCGAACAAACTTTCGACGGCTTTTTCGGCCCGCTCATCGACTTTCAGAAAATCAGCCAAAACACCTTTCAGTTTTATACTGATTGAATCTTGCGCAGCAAAGAGTTTTTGAATCTGAGGAGCGTAAACGGCCCGTTTCTCTTCGAGCTCCTGCAAGGTTTCGAGCCGATTTTTAGTCCGGGAAAATTCGTTTTGAAGCGTACGCAATTCGTTATCCGACTGACGCAAGGCATCTCGGGCGGACGCGGTTACCGCCAGTATCTCATTCTTCTCCGTTTGCAACGACTCCAGCTTCTTCAATTCAGAGTCCAATTCTCCGGCCAATCTTCCGGCATCCGAATGGTGCTGGGTAAGAGTTTCCTCAGCCCGAATTCCTTCACGGACGAGGCCGGTTGCCCTCTCCGAAATTCGTTCGAGATTCATTTTCATCTGCCGGTCAATCTCGTCAAACCGTTCTACAGCGGCCGTGTGTTTGAGGAGTTCGCCGCGGCGGAATTCAAGGCGGCCTTCGATCTGCTGGACATCCTCGATTTTTTCGGCGTACTGTTTTTCGGCTTCGACAAGGATCAGCCGCGAAGCATCTGCGTCGGCACCTTCCTTTTCTTCATCTTGGCGAAGCCTCTTAAACTCTGATTCTACTAGGTTTAGGCGATGCGTCGCAGATTCGGATTCGCCGCGGAGTGCTTGAAGCCGGTTGTTCAGATTGAGGATCTGTTCGGACTGGTAGCGGTGTTCGCGGTCGGAGCGGTCGCGTTCGAGGGCATTTTCCGCATGTTTACGTCGAACTTCTGCGAGGTTTTCTTCGGCAAGGCGGGCGTTACGTGTTCCCTCACGCACGCCTTCTTCCTTTTCCATGACTTTTGCGGCAAACTGATGTTCTATCGCAACTGCTTGCGTCAATCGCTTTTGAAGATCGTCTATTAAATTTGAGAGATGTCTGCCCTCGGCGGCGAAAAGCGTTCTCAACAGCACGCGAAACTCTTCTTGTAAACTTACGAACCGTTTGGTTTTACCTGCTTGGCGGCGAAGAGAATTTGCCTGGCTTTCGATCTCGGAAACGATGTCCGAGATGCGGCCAAGATTCGTTTTGGCAGAATCGAGACGGGCTTCGGCGGCGCGCTGGCGGGTGCGGAATTTGGAGATGCCGGCGGCTTCTTCGATCAGCGTGCGGCGATCGGACGGCTTGGCCGACAGGATCTGGCCGATACGCCCCTGCTCAATGATCGCGTAGTGCGAACCGGACAGCCCAGTTCCGGCGAAGAGGTCCTGAATGTCACGGAGGCGGCAGTTCTTGCCATTCAGCTGATATTCGCTTTCTCCGGACAGGTAAAGGCGGCGTGTGACCGACACTGCCTCGCCCGGAGCAAATTCGAGAGCAACGGATCTCGGACGCCAGTGCCGCTTGGCCTTTATGATCTTTTCGACGGTTTGTACGGAACCGACCTGCAATGCCTGTACCGTTTCGACTTCAAACTCCTCAGAGTGGAAACCATTACTATCCGGCGGCCCAACATCAATCTGGTCAGGGCCTTCGATCAAATCCAGATCGATCACCTTCTCGTCAAACGCCCCGAGAGCCTGATCGATATCCTCTAATTCGCCTTCCTCGGTGTCGAAAAAATCATCGTCCCGTACCAGATGCAGCACGACCTCGGCCATTCCGCTTGGTTTGCGGTTTTTCGACCCCTGGAAGATGACATCCTTCATCTCTGCACCACGGAGCGTTTTGGCGCGCTGTTCGCCGAGGACCCAAGAGATGCAGTCGGAGACATTGGACTTTCCGCAGCCGTTCGGCCCGACGACAGCCGTGATGCCGTTCCCCGTGAAAACTATCTCGGTGTAGTCGGCAAATGATTTGAATCCGGTTATTTCGAGGCGTTGGAGCTTAAACATTCTATAGTGCCTGGGCTTTTGGGTAGCACTATATTTTGGGGTAAATAAGGTTTTAAGTCAAGAGTCGGAACGCAGGCTGCCAGCCTGCAAACACGTACGCTGTAAGTCATTTGTTCGGCCTTTGCACTCACTTCAGGCTGGCAGTCTCAGTTCCGGCAAAATCAAATCATTTCATCCCCGACGTTTCGCAGGCCGTCTTTTTCGGCACGTTCGTTGTCGAGTTCGGTGAGGACATCGAGGAGAAAATTGGTGTTGCTGCTGATGTTGATGACGACCGGGAATTCGTGGTCGGAGGTAGTAAATTCAAAGGTTCCGCTGCTAATTTCGACCAGGTCGCGAAAGCCCATGACGCCGTTGTGGCTGTTGCATTCGGCGTCTACGATCTTGCCTTCGTTAAAGGCGACGTTGCCGAGATGGAGGTCGGATTTGATCAGGAGCAGGCCGGTCATCTTGGAACATTCGATGACCTGAACGGCATCGAAAATACTGACGTAGGCCAAATTCCCGGCAAAAGTCACGTCGGTACGCACTTTTTGCGGGGATTTATCGCGGTTGACGGCAAAATCTGGACGGCGGGCACGGCGGATGGCTTCGAGGCCCGGAGCGACCGAGACACGCGGGTCGAGCAGCTTGGCTTCCTGCAAACGGTCGTAAGCGAGGTCGAAATCTTCGCGTCCTATGTAAAG
>JACMMN010000275.1 GCA_014379075.1 Pyrinomonadaceae bacterium
AAAGAGAAGCCACCAGCCAGGACGAACTTCGGGCTTTATTGCGTCGCGAGCAGATCGTGATGATGCAGGCCTCTGAAAAAGGCCGCGTGGTTTCGATCCCGAAACTCGGCAGACGCAAAAAGGTCGGTGCCAAGGAATTGGCTGTGTTCACCCGCCAATTCTCGGTAATGATCGACGCCGGTTTGCCGCTGGTGCAGTGTATCGATATTCTTGCCGAGCAACAGCAAAACACGTTCTTTAAGGATGTTCTGCATCAGGTTCGTCAGAATGTCGAAGAAGGCTCGACTCTGTTCGCGGCTCTCGAAAAACACCCGAAAGTTTTTGATGCCCTTTACTCGCACATGGTCGAAGCCGGTGAAACAGGCGGTGTGCTGGATCTAATTTTGCAGCGGCTTGCGACCTTGATCGAAAAGGTAGTCAAACTCAAACGAAGCCTTGTTTCGGCATCGATCTACCCGTCGGCGGTTATCCTCGTGGCCATCGGAGCGATCGCGGTCATCATGATCGTCGTTATCCCGCAGTTCGAGCAGATCTTTGTCGGTATGCTCGGGCCGGGCGAGCTACTTCCGCTTCCGACCAGAATAGTAATGGGAATAAGCGGTTTTCTTGCCGGCTGGGGCGGGCTGGCGATTTTGGTCAGCATTATCGGGGCATCCGTCGGTATAAGCTACTATTACAAAACTACAAAAGGCCGCTGGCACATTGACACTCTTTTGCTGAAACTTCCGATTTTTGGAAGCATTCTCCGCAAAGTGGGCGTGGCCCGGTTCTCTAGAATTCTTTCTACGCTGCTTTCCTCGGGCGTGCCGATCCTTCAAGCTTTGGAGATCACCTCAAAGACCGCGGGCAATGTCATTATTGAAGATGCCATCCTAAAGGTCCGGGCCGGTGTCGAACGCGGTGAAAGCTTTGTCGAACCGCTCAAGGCGACCAATGTGTTTCCGCACATGGTTTCGCAGATGATCGGCGTCGGTGAACAAACCGGTGCTCTGGACGCCATGTTAGGCAAGATCGCCGACTTTTACGAAGAAGAGGTGGATACGGCGATCGCCGATCTGCTGGCCTTGATAGAGCCGCTGCTTATAGCATTCCTCGGCGTCACTATCGGATCTATCGTTATCTCTATGTATTTGCCGCTATTCTCACTCATTGGGAAACTCTCGAGCGGCGGATCGAAATAGTTTCAAGCGATTATTTGAAACCTGGAAGGGCGGCTTCAATCGAGCCGCCCTTTTTTTCGCGCGATCTTGCAATTGCCCGGAAACGCGAGTATAAACGAGCGTGCTGACAGTCAGATAATGAATATATGAGTCCGAAAGAATTGGTCGCAAACTGGATCGACGCTTTTAACAATGCTGATGTTGAAAAGCTCGCTGATCTTTATACCGAAGGCGCAATAAATCATCAGGTCGCCAACGAGCCTGTCAAAGGGAAGGCAGCGATCAAGCGGATGTTTACAGACGGCTTTGCAGAAGCGAAGATGGTCTGCATACCGGAGAATATTTTTGAAGATGGTGAATGGGCGATTCTGGAATGGAAGGATCCGCTTGGCCTCAGAGGCTGCGGATTTTTTCATATCCTAGCTGACAAGATAGTATTTCAGAGAGGTTACTGGGACAAGCTTTCGTTCATGAAGGTGCACAACCTTTAAATGATCGGGCTTTCAAATTGGCAGCCTGATCGCGCGAATCGTGAAACCCGAACGCTTTTATACAAACCCTGCTTTCCTCAGCGTTTCATGCGTAATAGTTTCTAAAGGCTCTTTCCGAACCTGCATTATCCGCTCGACATATTTTGCGATAACGTCTGCTTCCAGGTTGACGGCGTCGCCTGGTGCAAGGCTCGATAAGTTAGTAAGTTCCCAGGTTTTTGGAATGACGGCGATCTCGAAATAATCGTCTGCGAGAGCGGCGATCGTCAGGCTTATCCCCTCGACTGAAACAGAACCCTTGTAGACGAAATACTGTGCTAAGTCCTTCGGAAATCCGATGCGGATCGTCCAGAAATCACCGCTTTGTACGGCGGCAAGGAAGGTTCCGCGTCCGTCGACATGTCCCTGAACGATGTGGCCGCCAAGGCGCGTCGATGGCGTAACTGCCCGTTCCAAATTTACCGGCGAGCCGGTCTTAAGATCGCCGAGTGTCGAACGGTCAAGCGTCTCCTGAGAAACATCGGCTTCAAAAGAGGCTGGAGTGATGTTTAGAACGGTCAGGCAAACGCCGTTGACGGAAATGGAATCTCCATTGCCGGTGCCCTCGGTGACAGTGAGAGCCGCGATCTTTATTTTCGCTCCGCCTGAATGATTATGGAGTGCGGCGACGCTGCCGAGTTCTTGGATTATTCCCGTGAACATTTAAAACCAGGGTTTTTTATTGACGATATAGGTCTGCACGAATTCCTCGTCGGATTTGGTCAGGTAAATAATTCCTTCGACGAGGCCGACAATGCCGACGGCGACCGGAATAAAAACGCCGACACCGCAGGTGATCATCGTAATAACTAATCCGATCAGGTAGGCGGAAAGAAGGATAATGCCTTCGTTCTGGTATCCCAAAACAAACTTATGCACGCCGAATCCGCCAAGCAAAATTCCGCAGATGCCGGCAGCGATCTTTTTATCCGCACCGGGCAATTTAACCTGCTGCGGCATATGCTGCATCGGCATCGGGCTGACCGGCATCGCGGTACCGCAATTCAAGCACCGGGAATTGAGTGCGGAATTCTGGGTCGAACATCGGGGGCAAGTTACATATTGTGTCGCCATATTTATTTCCTCTACTCGGTTAATAATAGGGAAAGTAGCGGGAAAGTCAATCCAATTATGCGAAAGCGGGATGATGATTGTAAAAGACGATTGAGGGTGGAATAATGAGAACGAACGAAGGCCACCTCGTCTATATTTTATGGCAGAAGCAAAACAAGAAGAAATGCAGCCGCCGAAACTGGCTTATAAAGGGGAAGGCGAGGTCGAGCCGAATTCACTCGCCGATCTGGTCGAATGGTTTTTGAAATACGACGAGCGCACGGCGCGGATACGTCATCTCAATACCGAAGAGCTTTTTCAGTGGAAACAAGCCGACGATGCGGCAAACGGCATCGGCACATACCCTTTTGAGAACGCAGAGGCAAGGTTTGCGATCGGAGTATTTCAGGCCCTTGCCGAAAACAGGTCTGAGCCGCTGTTAGGTTTGTGGCTGAACGATGTGACATCCGCACTGCACGAATCTAAATCAACAAAAACCGAGATCAGCGAGGCTAACAAACTGGAAGAAAAGCCTGAAGATTTTTCGATAAAAAAAGCGGAGAAGCTGACGACGAACGCCGAAAAGCGACTGTATCTGACGAGTTGCTGGCTCGAAGCACTATGCACCGCTGAAGCCAGAGTTTTGGGCTGGATATATCAGGAAATCTACGGCCGGCCGTTCACGCCGACTACATAGCCTGGAACGCAGGGCACCCTCGCCTGCCATTAGCGGGGCTTCGACGCGAACAACCCTTCGGTGAACGCAACTTAACGCCTTCGCAGACTCCGCGAGCAGGCAGGATGCCTGCTTTCCAGTCGCTACCTGAACGCTTCGCACTGCCGGATATCACCGGACTGCATTCCTTTAGAAAACCATTGCATTCGCTGCTGGGCTGAGCCGTGGGTGAAGGAATCGGGAATGACGTAGCCCTGAGTTCGCCTTTGGATGATGTCATCGCCGACGGCTTGAGCGGCACGGATCGCTTCTTCGGCATCGCCCGGTTCCACCAAACCTTTCTTTTGAGCATAGTTTGCCCACATACCGGCGTAACAGTCAGCTTGCAGTTCAAGCCCGACGGACAACCTGTTATCGCTTCCGGCGCGCTGAACCTTGTCCATTGTTCCCAGGAGATTTTGAACGTGATGCCCGACTTCATGTGCAATGACGTAAGCCTGGGCAAAATCGCCGGGAGCCTTAAATTCGTTTTTGAGTTCCTGAAAGAAAGCGAAATCCAGGTAGAGGTTGTAGTCGCCGGGGCAGTAAAAAGGTCCGGTCGCCGCACCGGCTCGGCCGCACGCAGAAGAAACCTGCCCGGTAAAAAGTACAAGCTTTGGTGCCTGATAACGAACTCTGGCCTGCTGTGGCAGAGCTTGAGCCCAGAAATCTTCGGTGCTTCCCATTACCGCCCCGACAAATTGACGATTCTGGTCGACGGGCTGTCCGGAAGAATTACTTGCGGTAGGCGGCTGTTCCGATTGGGATCCCTGTCCAAGATTGTCCAGCAGCGGCGTCGGATCAAATCCGCAAAGCCAACCGGCTACGATCAAAAGAAGAACCGCAATACCGCCGCCGCCGGCCGCAACGCCACGCTTATCTATAACATTCGAACTTTGCCTTAGATCGCCCCACTTCATAGTTTTCTCCCCTTGCCCCAAAATTGTGCTATAAACCGTTTTAGGATTTTAGCATTTTTTATCAGCGTATTTGGAAAAATGTCTCACACGCAGCTAACCCATTGGAAAGAAAACGGAAAAGTGTTCGATCATAGGGGTTTTCCGATTTTTTATTGCCACCGCGGAACGAGCGATAAGGTTTTGCTGTGCCTTCACGGGTTTCCTGCGTCATCGTTCGACTATCATAAGATCTGGGAAGATCTCGCGGAAAAATTCGCGGTCATTGCCTTTGATATGATCGGCTACGGCTTTTCAGCTAAGCCAGAAAGGTTCGCTTACACTACATTCCAACAGGTCGATCTACTGCAGGCTTTACTAAAGAATCTCGATGTTAAGAAGGTTCACATTCTTGCTCACGATTATGGCAATACGATAACGCAGGAATTGTTGGCACGCCAAAACGAACACCGTGTTGATTTTTCGATCGAGACGATCTGTTTTTTGAACGGTGCTCTGTTTCCAGAGACGCACCGGCCGATCCTCGCGCAGAAATTGTTGATCAGCCCGATAGGAACTTTGTTTGGCCGATTCATTCCCGACTCGGTCTTTAAGAATAACCTGGCGTCGATCTTCGGAAAGCGGACGCAGCCGACAGGCGAAGAACTCAACGATTTCCTTACCCTTTTCAATCATAACGGCGGAAAGTGCATCGCACATAAATTGATTCGCTACATGGCCGACCGGACCAAATACCGCGAACGCTGGGTGCCGCCGCTGCAGACGATGACGCAGCCATTCCTGTTAATTAACGGATCGTCTGACCCAGTTTCGGGCAAGCATCTGGTTAACCGCTTCCGCGAAGTGGTTCCGCGCCAAACGAATATTATAGAACTCGGGGGGATCGGACATTTTCCGCATTTTGAGGCCCCGGAAATCGTCTTGAAGCATTTTTTTGAGTTTCACGCTTTATGAAGGGCTACCGGGCTATCGATCGAACAGCTTGACTTGCCGGGTCTACATTTTGTGTTCGCAAAATCTTGACAGATGGGAAGTTAAGTCATTATGATGCTATTGATGAGTTGCGATCTCCCGCTTCCACTATTCTTCAAAAGGAGAAGGTAATGATCAAATTAGACATCGTCAATAAGGTTGCCGAAAAAACCGGCGTCCCGAAACAGAAAGCAGAACAGGTTGTCGATTCGCTCTTCAACGCCATGAAGGACGCTTTGGCAAAGGGTAAAAGGATCGAACTCAGAGGCTTTGGCGTCTTTGTTGTAAAACCGCGAAAACGCGGCGTTGGCCGCAATCCGCGAACAGGTAAGGAAGTTCCTATCCCCGCGGGCAAAACTATTCGCTTCAAACCAGGTAAGGAGCTCTCCGCAAAGGCCGTAAAAAAGTAAATATGCAGTCCTAATGCAGTTTTTCAGTTTGTAAGCCGTAAATCACAACACGTAAAGTTATGCTTGTGATTTACGGTTTTTATTTTGCGAAAAGAAGCATGGCAGGACGTACAGGAAAAACTGGATATAAAGCATCTATGCTAAATACAATGATTTGACCTCCTAAATTCCGGAACTTTGTTTAACGTTTGCAATCCATGCTGTTGAATTAAAATGTCTGAGCATAATGATCTAGCCAACGAGGTGTTTCTTGAGCGTGAGGCCATGCGGCCGACCGCCAGGACTTGGCTCAAACATCTGCTTTTTCTCTCGATCACGCTGGTTACGGCGACGATCGCCGGGGTCCTATATCCTTTTGGATTGATACAAACCTTGCCGGATGCCGATCCGCAGACATGGCCGGAGATCTTTCAATTTGTTAGCAGCCTGCCCGGTCGATACGCTGCGTTGGTCGGCGATGCGGTTTACCGCCTCTCCACCGATCTCAAATATTTAAAGTACGGCCTGAGCTTTTCGCTTTCGCTGCTGTTTGTTCTGGTCTCGCACGAAATGGGGCATTACATCGCTTGCCGTATTTACAAGGTCGATGCAACGCTGCCTTATTTTATCCCGACGCCGCCGATGATCGGGCCGGCCGGAACGTTCGGCGCGTTTATCAAGATCGTGTCGCCGATGCCTTCGCGAAAGGCGGTTTTCGATATCGGCGTTGCCGGGCCGATAGCGGGATTTATTGCGCTGATACCGATAGCGATCGTCGGGATCGCGACAATGGAAAAAGCAACGCCGCAGCAAATCGCAAATTCGGGCGGCATTGTTTTTGCGGATCCGCTGTTTATGAAACTGGTTGCATATACGCTTGGAACAGATCTGCAGTTCGGGATCGGCAATGCGTTTTATTTTGCGGCGTGGGTCGGGCTGCTGGTTACTGCTTTAAATCTCATCCCTTCGGGCCAGTTGGACGGCGGGCATGCTGTTTATTCCGTTCTAGGCGAGACGGTTCACCGCTGGACGGGACGTATAGCGTTTGTGATAATGGCGGCGCTTTCGATTCTAGGCTGGATATATTTTAACAGCCCGAGCGGGTTTCTCATCGCAGTTTTACTCGGCGTAATGATGCGGATCAAACACCCGCAGCCCTGGGACCAAAGGCCGCTCGACCCGAAGAGAAAACTCATTGCGGTCTTAACACTGGTGATTTTCGTGCTGTGTTTTACGCCTTTTCCGATCCAGATCAATTAGATTCACAAGGCGCTCAGTCACATTTGTGGCGGATGGGCTATCTTCGTCAGTCTCATTGAATATAAGGCGACCAGGAATGCAAAAAACATTATTGCAGACGCGGTCCAGAATGTCCGCCGCAGTGTCGAATCGTCCATTGCGTTCACGGCATTATTGAGCAATATTCCGCCGATCAGCGGGCCGACGACGCGGGCGAGGCTTGCGCCGGACTGCAATATTCCCATCGTTTTGCCTTGATCGCGTTCGTCCGCGCCCTTTGAAGCCAGGCTGGTCAACGCCGGTGACGCCAGCGAATTGCCGATAGAAAGAATTGCCGTACCAATTAGAAGAGCGGTCAAACCGCCCGAATGCGGCCCGACTAGCGGCACGGCGAATAAACTACCGACCATCAGCAAACAGCCGATGGCGATCAAGGGCGATTCACCGAATTCTTTTACCAGTCGGTCGAACAAAACTCCCTGGGTTATTATCGCGATAACCCCTATGTATGCAAACAGATAGCCGTTGTGTTCCGGGTCGTAGCCGAAGCGGTAAGCCGTGTAGAGGACAAAAGCATATGTCATTATCGAAAACGCCGTGACAAGCAGGAAATACACCAGATTAATTACGCCGAACTCTTTCTGGCCGAGCGATTGGAAGATCTCGAGAATCCTGTTTCGGCGTTCAGGGATATGCCCGTCAACGTTCGGTTTTAACGATTCTGGAAGAATAAAATAAAGCGCGACAGCATTTGCCAAAGATAGCGCAGCGGCGAAATAAAACGGAACGTGCACGCCGTATTTACTCAGGACACCGGCAATTGCAGGGCCTAGAATAAAGCCGATTCCGAAAGCTGCGCCGAACAATCCCATGCCTTTTGCCCGGGTTTCCCGCGTGGTTATATCGGCAATATATGCCTGCGCCGTCGAAATATTCGCACCCGTGATGCCGCCGATGATCCGCCCCGCGAATACAAGCACAAGCGTTTCCGCAAAACCGATCACAAAATATCCCAAAGCCGAACCAAGAATGCTGATAAACAATATCGGCCGCCGCCCGTACTTATCCGAGAGACGGCCGAGAATAGGAGAAAAGAAAAATTGCATCAGCGAATAAACGCCGACCAAAATTCCGATCTCAAAAGGCGTTGCGTAAAACGGAGCGGTATTCGCGTAGTAAGGAAGTATCGGAATGACCATTCCGAAGCCGATAAGGTCGATGAAAACGGTAACAAAAATTATTATCAGCGGCGTGGTGAAGAATTTTTCATTCTCACCCCGCTCTATTTTCTCGGCAATCGGTTCGTCGTTCATGACATCTTAACAACCACGTGAACTCGTTGTTACTGCTCAAAAATACCTATTTATAGTAAGATAACAAAAAGCTAAACATATCATCTGCACGGAGTTTGCAAAAGTAATGCTAAGAAAATTCAATTCGAAAGTTACACTTATACTTTTTTTCGCTACCATCTTTTTTATGTATCAGGAAACACCGGGACGAACCAAATCTGCGAGCGATTCGGCAAAGCAGACGGCCGTGCCGGAAATCTCTTACACAATCTCGATGCCCAAGCCGTGGACGCATCTTCTCGAAGTTGAGATGCGTATGAGATCATCGCAAATGCCGGATCAGGCCGAATTGAAGATGCCGGTCTGGACGCCTGGCAGTTATCTCATCCGCGAATACGCGAGGCACGTACAGGATTTCGCCGTCAAAGGAGCTAACGGCCGAGCGCTGCCGTGGCGGAAGATAAATAAAAATACGTGGCAGGTCGATTCAAAAGGCGTGGGCGAGATCGTTGCGACATACCGCGTTTATTCGAATGAATTGACGGTGAGAACGAACGAATTAAACGACGAGCACGGATTTTGGAATAACGCGGCTCTGCTGATGTTTCCAAAGGGCCAGCTAAAAACGGCTTCGACGGTTACAGTAAATCCGTACGGAAACTGGAAGGTCGCGACCGGGTTATCGAAAGTGGCTGGCATGGTAAATACGTTCCGGGCCGAAAATTTCGATATTCTGTACGATTCGCCTTTTGAGGTCAGTAATTTTAAGGAAATTTCCTTCAACGTTCAGGGCAAACCCCACCGATATGTCGTGACGGGCGAGGGCAATTATGACCTCAAGCAGATGGCGGCCGATACCGCGAAGATAATCGAGGAAGCATATAAAATTTTCGGCGAACTTCCATATAACGACTACACATTCATCGTCAATACTCGTGGCGGCGGCGGCCTCGAACATTTGAATTCGACCGCTTTGCAATGGAACCGTTTCGGTTTTAAACCTCAATCTCGATACATAAGCTTTCTTAATCTTGTAGCCCACGAATATTTCCACCTCTGGAACGTGAAACGCATCCGCCCAGATGCCCTTGGGCCGTTCGATTACGAGAACGAGAATTACACCAAGCTTTTATGGGTAGCGGAA
>JACMMN010000276.1 GCA_014379075.1 Pyrinomonadaceae bacterium
CGCGCTTTCCATCGACGAGGTGCGAAAGATTCGAGGAAAGCGGATCGCGATGATCTTTCAAGACCCGATGACCTCGCTGAATCCGTTTCTAAAGATCTCGACGCAGTTGATGGAGGTCACGCAGCTTCATCTCGGCCATTCCAAAAAACAGGCCCGCGAACACGCGATCAATATGCTCAAAACCGTCGGCATTTCCGATGCGGAAGATCGGATAGACAGCTATCCGCACGAATTTTCCGGCGGAATGCGGCAGCGTGTGATGATCGCGATGGCGCTGAGCTGCGATCCCGAGCTGCTTATAGCCGACGAACCGACGACCGCGCTTGACGTGACGATCCAGGCGCAGATCCTCGAACTGATAAAGGATCTAAAGGAGCGAATGGGAACGAGCGTCATTCTCATCACCCACGATCTGGGCGTTGTCGCCGGGATGACGCAGAAAATCATCGTCATGTACGCCGGCAAGGTGTTCGAACAGGCTCCGACCAAAGAACTGTTCGCGACACCGGCCAATCCATACACGCGTGGATTGCTTAGGAGTGTTCCCGATCCGGCTCACGAAGATGGCACCGACCTTTATCAAATTCCAGGCCTGCCGCCTGACGTGGCTCATCTCCCGCCCGGATGCCCGTTCGCCGAACGCTGCGACCGCGTCGAGGAGATCTGCCGAGTGGAATATCCGCCGTTCATACAGATAAACGAAGATCATCATTCGCTATGCCATTTTGCCGAGGAAGTTTATGCTCAGTCGGTGGCGGAGAAAAAATCCAAAGTCGCGGAGATCAAGGCAGAAGCCTGACCGTAAGGCAAGGGCTCTCTTATGTGCCGACCCAAAAAGAAAGCCCTCCCTTACGATCAGGTTTCTGCCCTCGAAAAAAAGATGACCACAAACGACAAAGAATCTATTATTTCGCTGCAAAACCTTCAGGTCTACTATATGGTCGGCGGCGGGCTGTTTTCCGAGCCGAAATTTGTTAAGGCGGTTGACGGCGTATCGCTTGATATTAAGAAGGGTGAAACGCTTGGGCTTGTCGGCGAATCGGGCTGCGGCAAATCGACGCTCGGCAAAGCAATTTTAAGGCTTACCGAACCGACCGGTGGACAGGTTTTCTATCACGGAAACGAAATCACGAACATTTCGCAATCCGCGATGCGCGAGAACAGGAAACACTTGCAGATGATCTTTCAGGATCCGTACGCGAGCCTCAACCCGCGTATGACGGTCGGCGATATTATTAGTGAACCGATCCGCACTTTCGGTCTTTCAAATGGCAAATCGGCATCGGAAAAGGTGCAGGAATTGATGGAAACAGTGGGTTTAAGCCGCCGTTTTATTAAACGTTACCCGCACGAGTTCTCCGGCGGCCAGCGACAGCGTATCGGCATTGCCCGAGCTCTCGCCGTCGATCCCGAATTCATCGTCGCCGACGAGCCGATCTCCGCTCTCGACGTGTCGATCCAGGCACAGATCATGAATCTGATGGAAAAACTGCAGGCCGAAAAAGGACTGACGTATCTTTTCATCTCGCACGATCTCCGTGCCGTTCGGCATTTGTCCGACAGGGTTGCGGTCATGTATCTCGGCCGCATCGTCGAGCTTGCGGACGGCAAGGAAGTCTATCGCGATCCGCTGATGCCTTACACGAAGGCTCTGATCTCAGCCGTTCCCGTGCCCGATCCCGAAATAGAAGCAACGCGCGAACGAATAATTCTAAAAGGCGACGTCCCTTCGCCCATCAATCCGCCAGGCGGCTGCCCATTTCACACAAGATGTCAATACGCTATACCCGACTGCAAAACGATAGTCCCGAAACTCGTCGAGATCAAACCAAATCACCAGGCCGCCTGCATCCGCATCAGCGCAGAGCATCCGGATATTGACGACAATGTGAAAATGAGTCTGGGCGTGGCCGGAAATTAAATAATAGAAAAGAGGCTCCAAAATGGAGCCCCTTTTTCATAAACAAGCTACCTTAAATTAAAAAGGAATAAAAATTAGTAGCTTGTTGTAGCCGTATTCGATTTGTCAGTTTCATTGTTTGCCGAATCACGCAGGGCCTTGATGCGGTCGTGGGCTGCCTGTACGGACGTGTACTGAGTCTGAACGGTTTCCTGAATGTGTGCCGGGAGAGTCTGCTCCAATGCTGCTTTATAGGCATTCTTGGCCGAGTCTTCGCCGCGTTCACATTCATTGAGTATCGCGCCTTCATCCTTGCCGGTTACCGCGGACTTTATATTGATCCAGCCGCGGTGCAAAGTAGCCGCAAAACTTCCTGACTTTTCCGGATCGCCTCCGAGTGTTTGAACCAGCGTCTGCAGTTCGCCTGCAAACTGTGAGCGCTGCTGTGAAAACTCATAGAAAAGCGATTTCAGATCCGAGCGTTCAACACCTTCCGCCGCTTCCTTAAACCCGTCCTGTCCGTCTTTACACGTTTCAATAAGGCCGTTGAGCGTCGAGATAACTTCGTCGTTAGTCGGCGAAGCACTGGATGAAAAATTGGCGTTCGTTGCGTTTGATTCTTGTCTATCGTATTCGTTGATCATAATCGAAACCTCCTGGAATATAAAAATACTATTATCTTAGTGACTGTCTGAGTATTAATACAATCATCGTGCCACAACCTTAACGCCCGTGAATACAAGGGCCGGCCAAATCATGTGATTGCGAAAATGCAATCCTTCAAGACATTTCTGCATTGAAGTATTGCAGTGGCTTCATCCGCGCGCAGTCAATCTCCACAACCTGGATAGTATCCAAAAAATTTGTGTGACATAATCAAAATATATCCACAATTCCTACGGGCTTTTTCTTGAAATTACTTGCCGATTGATTCTATTAAGCAAGTAAGCAAAAAGCCGAAGCGATATTTATCGAACGCAAATTGCTGCGTACGATACTGTTTTTTGCATAATTGGATGACCCCGAGCCCTAAGAAAAAATCGAAATTCCTTGACCGCCTTGCCGAAGAAAACGGAGTGGCTATTGTTGTCGTTGATGAGGCTTCACATGAAGTTTCCGTCTCGAACAACAATTCGATGTGCCGCTCTCTGTGGGCATCTGCCGAATTTGCGCCAAGCTGCGCAGAGTATTGCGGAAAAGCCTTCGCGGCTGCGTCCAAAGCCGGAAAGACCATTGAATATGAATGCTATGCGGGCCTCGCGTGCAAAGCCGTACCCGTGATCGACGGCGGGAAACAATTCGTCGCCATCACCGGGCGAACATTCCTGAAAGCTGAAAATTACCGTAAGGCAACCGAAAAAGCCATCACGGGCGAATGGCGGCAATTCCGGCCGACTGAATTCTTTGAAAATATATTAATGACCGGCTCCGATGCCAATCTGGTTAAAACGGCGGAGCGGCTGGAAAAGTTTTCGAGAAAGCGTGGTGAAGATATTCTCGAGATCGATAAACCCGCAGTAAAAATGCCGGAGATTTTGGACGAGCGGTCTCATTTAGAACCGGCCGCCGAAATAACGAACCTTATAAAGAAATTTAATGAGGGAACCGACCAACCCGCTTCACCGCCTGGAATTTCGGCTGGGGCCCAACCGCAGGACGATTCAAAAGAGATCTCGGCTTGGCGTTCGCTTTTCGGTTCGCTGATGAAAC
>JACMMN010000036.1 GCA_014379075.1 Pyrinomonadaceae bacterium
GGGGTGCGAATTCATCAAAATTTCAAGCGGGATGGATTTGTTAATAACACCTTCGCGAACCTGCTTAACACAAGTTGGACAAAGACTGTCCGTCTCCCGCGGAAACCCAAGCGGCGGAGCGGTGCGCTCATACGATTTCAAAAGCGGTTCCGCCGCCCATTTCGGCGTGATCGCCTCGCTTTCAGGCAGAGACTTATTCACAGCTTGAAAAGCCTTCCAGCCAATATCCGCCATTTTCGAAACGGCCTTCGAGCCCTTCTTGCCGTTTCCCTTCCCTTCACCGCGTCTAAAATTGTCGCTGAACATTTATCGATCTCCTTGCTGAAAAACAATTTTCCGAAAAATATTATCAAATCGCCTATAATTATGCCAACTAATATGAATTCGGCGAAAGTAATTTCCGTCTGCGTCGGTAAACCGCAACTCGTCCAAACTCATAATGAAGGCTTCGTTTCCACCGCGATTTTCAAGAAACCTGTAACTGGCCGCGTTGCCGTCAACGAATTAAATCTCGAAGGCGACGCACAGGCCGACCTGACCGTTCACGGCGGGCGGAGCAAATCCGTTTATGTTTACCCGTTTGAGCATTATGAATTCTGGAAAAACGAACTGCCGGAGATCGAATTCGAAAACGGCATTTTCGGCGAGAATTTGACGACGGAAGGATTGCTGGAAACCGAACTATTCATCGGCGACAAACTCCGCATCGGCACCGCCGAATTCGCCGTCACTGAACCGCGAATGCCCTGCTACAAACTCGGCGTCCGCTTCGGCCGCTCGGACATCATCAAACGCTTCCTGCTAAGCCGCCGCAGCGGATTTTATCTGACTGTCCTAAAAACCGGTGAACTGGGTGCTGGCGATTCAATCGAAATCCTCAGCCGCGATGAAAACAAAGTCTCCGTATTCGACATCGTGCGGCTGTATGTTCAGGATAAGGATGACGCGGAAACGATGAATCGGGCCGTCAATGTCGAACTTTTGCCAGAAGGGTGGAAGGAAGAATTTCGAGACCGGTTAATCAATCTCTCAGATTTTCATTGGAGAGATTGAATATATTTTGTCGACCTGGTGCTTTTTAGCAGATGCCGGAAGGCTAAAAATTTACTCGCGTTAACTTCACTGAATCGGCTGAAAGGATTTCCGTGTTAATAAGTGAATTTGGTAAAGAAACACAATTTGTCCCAATGTGCTTAAACGTACCTCGGAGAATTACGTTAGATTCCGCCATTTGATCTGCGGTGTTCAATTGCTTCAATTTATTTTTGAGGTAATCGAATTCGGGCTGATTCGAAAACTCAATATTAGCCCACTCTCCATTCTCTCCACCACATCTTTTGTCATGGATTGCGTTACCCGTTAGTGTAGCAGTGATCTCCAAAGTAAGGCCGCTATACAAATATTCATGAGCGACTGCTTCACAGAGAGATATTGGCCGTGAACTGTTTTCTACCCAAATCCGGACGAACCACAACCCAAGTATTAGGCTGACTATCATAACGGGGCAGAAAAATGTAAATCGAATCAATCTCATATCCAAGTTGGACAATAATAAGCTACTTCGCGGTCATAGAACAATATAATTGTACCGCCTCTTCCGCAAATCCGTCGCTTCAAGCGAGCAACTAAAATGTTTCCAAGTATTTAATCCCGGAACCAGTGTTGAAAATAATTACCGTTTCGCCTTCGTTTACAAAATTTTGTTCGATCAGTTTTCGCAGAGCGGGCAGGCAAGCGGCGCCTTCGGGGGCTGTGAAGATTCCGGTTGTGCGGCCGATCTCTTTGACGGCGGTGACTAGTTCTTCATCAGTGACGGTAATGGCGGTGCCGTTCGAGGATCGGATGGCGTCGAGGATGAGGAAATCGCCGATTGCCTTCGGAACGCGCAGGCCGGAGGCGACGGTTGCGGCGTTTTCGAATTCAGCGGCGAAACGTTCGCCTTGTTGGAAGGCTCTCACGATGGGAGCGCAACTTTCGGATTGAACCGATACCATTTTCGGGCGGCGCGAATCGATCCAGCCCATTCGCTCCATTTCGTCGAAGGCTTTCCACATTCCGATGAGTCCGGTGCCGCCGCCGGTTGGGTAGAGGATAACGTCGGGCAAAGTCCAGTCGAATTGTTCCGCGAGTTCGTAGCCCATCGTCTTTTTGCCTTCGACGCGGTACGGCTCTTTTAGAGTTGAAACGTCAAACCAGCCCTCGGCGTCCTTGCGTTCGGCGACGATCTTGCCGCAATCGGTGATAAGGCCGTCAATCAGCGTCACAAATGCTCCGGTCTGTTCGCATTCAACAATATTTGCCCTCGGCGTGTCGGACGGCATGAAGATATGGGCTTCCATTCCGGCGCGTGCGGCATACGCGGCCAAAGCTCCGGCGGCGTTTCCGGCCGATGGAACGGCAAGCTTTTTAACGCCGAGTTCTTTTGCCATCGAGATCGCGGCGGTCATTCCGCGGGCCTTAAAGCTCTGCGTTGGGTTTTGGCCTTCGTCTTTGATGAAGAGATTTAATTTTACGGGAAGAGTTTCTGCTAATCGATCCGCCGTCAGCAGCGGCGTCCAGCCTTCGCCGAAGCTTACGATATTATCAAGATCTTCGACCGGTAAAACTTCCCGGTAACGCCAAAGCGACGATTCGCGAGTTTTCAGCGAATCTTTTGTAAGTGTTCGAGCGGCCTTTTCGAGATCATAATGAACCAATAGAGGTTTTCCGCATTCGGTGCAGAGGTTGTGAAGCTCGCCTCCGGTATAGCTTTCGGCGCAGTTCGCACATTCAAGGTGTGTAACGTTCATTTATTTAAGTGTTTAGCCGGCATTCAGCAGCGGAATGTGTCAGAACCGGGAGCGAGATTCAACTATCGCAAGCTATTTCTTGAGAATAAATTCCTTGAAAACATTAAATGCGGCATTGAGGCCGAGCGAAACGGTTCCGCTTTTCAACCCGTCTTTGTAATTGTATCGTGCCGGGAACCATGCCTCTGTCGCTATAATATGCGAACCGTATATCCCGGCGATGCGCGGGAGTCCGAAAACACGCTTCCCGTTGCGGTTTCGAGCCGTAACCGGTGAAAGCAAAGCGTTTCGCAGCTTCGAGCCGGTGTCCCTTTTCTTGCTCCGGTAGAAATGGCTGTCGAGTTTGAACGCTTCGTCCAAACCGTACTTTGCCGTTTCCTCGATAACATTTTTTCCGAGATTCGAAGCGACGCGCCGGCCAAAGCCTTCCCATTTATCGCCCCATTCTTCGGGAGAATTACTCCAGGTCGCGAGCCCGGCTTTTGCAAACTGAGCGCCTAAGGCATACGGCCCGCCAAGATTGCCGGCATAACGTTTGAAACGTGCTTTTGCGCTTGGACGAACGTACTTGTCATCCTGCGATTTCGGCGGTGCCGGCTGATCGTTTGGCGGAGGTTGCCCGCCTATAATCTCATTGTCGAGTGAGATTTCAGGAGTCGGTGTGGCCGTTTGAGAAACTGCGTGCACGCTGAGTGAACATAAAACGGCCGCTAAAAATAACAAAAACTTCATAATCCATCCCTGGTTCGCGCTTGGAAATTCAAAATAGCAGATCATGCTCCGCTGCCAAGAAGCGGTTTTAGTTCCTTGTAAATATTTTCGGTCATGATCTTTGCACCTTCGGCGTTCGGATGAATTCCGTCGGCCTGATTCAACCCTTTGTTAAGAGCGATTCCCTCCAAAAGGAAAGGAAGATAAGCCAGCTTATATTTGTCGGCAAGGTCGGGGAAGGCTTCGGAATAATCACGTTGATAATCCGATCCCATCGCCGGCGGGGCAAGCATTCCGCAGAAAAGCACACGAACATTTTTAGCTTTCGCTTTAATAATTATTTTCTCGAGATTATCCTTCATTTTTGCTACAGGAACACCGCGCAGAAGGTCGTTCGCTCCGAGTTCGAGAATTAACACCTGGAGATTCTCCTGTTCCAAAACCCAATCGATGCGCTCGACGCCGCCGAGGCTTGTTTCACCCGACACTCCGGCGTTTATCACTTCGTAGTCATAACCGTCGGCATTTAATTTTTCCTGCAAAAGATACGGGTACGATTCCTTCTCGGACAATCCGAAGCCCGCTGTCAGGCTGTCGCCAAACGCAACGATCTTTGGTTTGTTTGATACGATATTTGGTGTCGCCAGGGGCCGCTGAGAGTTGGACACGGCTTGCTGTTTGGAATTTGAAGAACCGCACGCCGCAATCAGCAGCGGCAGAAAGATGAAACTTACGAGTGAAAGCGTTCGAATAAGATAGGGCATATTAAGAAATGTAATATTACGTTCTAATCTCAACATTGGATGCAAAACATTCCAAACGTGTTCGTCTTTTTTGCTGTGCTAATCCGCAATTATCCTGTAACCGTTCTTAAATGCTAGACTTTAGCGCGAACGTTGCACAATGTATCTAATCATTTTTTATGATCCAGCTCAAAAATATTACTAAAACCGTCCGGTCCGGAAGCGACGACCTGACGATCCTTGAAGATGTATCGATTGAAATTCCCGACGGGCAATTTATCGCGCTTACCGGCGCGTCGGGCAGCGGAAAATCGACACTTCTCGGCCTGATAGCCGGACTCGACGCACCCTCGACGGGCGAAATTTTTATCGACGGCGATGAGATTACAAGCATGAGCGAAGACGGCCTCGCCGGAATCAGAAGCTCTAAAATAGGCTTCGTTTTCCAGTCGTTTCATCTGATACCGAGCCTGACCGCGTTTGAAAACATCCTGATCCCGATGGAGATCCGGGGGCAAAAGGACGCGAAGGCACGTGCAATTAAGCTTCTCGAAGAAGTAGATCTGACGGACCGCGGGCATCATTATCCGGCGGAACTCTCCGGCGGCGAACAGCAGCGCGTGGCGATTGCCCGGGCCTTCGCCAACCAGCCGTCGATATTGCTTGCGGACGAGCCGACCGGCAATCTCGATTCGAAGAACGGCCAACATATATTCGAACTGATGACGAACCTTCACAAACAGAACAAGGTTACTTTGGTTTTGGTGACCCACGACGGCCAGCTTGCCGCAGAAGCTCAGCGGCAAATCGTTTTGAAGGACGGCCGGGTCGTGAATGATGAAATAACGCCGGTTCCCGTTTCATGAAACAAAGGTTGTGAGGTGAAACGAAACATCTCTATGTCGAATTTAAATAATGCGTTTTATATTTAATTTAACCCGACGTGAAATCCGCTCATCCTGGCGGCGGCTGCTGTTTTTCTTCTTGTGCATCGCTCTCGGCGTCGGTTCCGTCGTCGCCCTTCGATCACTGATACAAAATTTGACTCAGGCCGTTGGGACCGATGCCCGTGCGCTGATGACGGCCGATATCGAGGTCAGTTCTACGAGCGATTTTTCACCGACTGAGATCGCGAAAGTTGAAGACGTGATCGGCAAGTCCGGAATCGTCGAGGCCCGGAATGAAGCGATCACAACCTCTTCAATGGCACGCCCCGCCGATGCCGCGAACCAAAATCTCAAACTCGTAGAGCTAAAAGGCATTGAGCCGCCGTTTCCGCTGGTCGGTAATTTCGAGCTTGAAGGCGGCAAGGCATTCGATTTCACGCTGATCGAGAACGGCGGAGCGGTCGTCGCCAATATTTTGCTCGAAGATCTCCAAGTTAAGGTCGGCGATAAAATTCGGATCGGCGAGGCGGAGTTCGTAATTCGCGGAAGCTTCGATCAGGAACCCGGCGGCTCGAGCGGATTCCGGCTTGGCGCCCGTGTCTTCATCGAAAAAAAGGCTTTCGACGATGCCGGCATCACGCGAAATGCGAGCCGCGTCCGCCGCCGGATTTTATACCGAACGTCCGAAAATCCGACGGAACTTGTCCGCTTGCTTCGCGAAACATTAAAGGGAACGACCGTAACCGTACAGTCTTATCGCGAAACTCAGGAAAGGCTCGGAGAGCAGTTTACACGGACGGAGAACTACCTCTCACTCACGGGGCTGCTGATCCTTGTACTCGGCGGTGTCGGAGTCTGGAACGTGGCGCGGGCATTTGTGGAGCAAAAGCGAAAATCCGTCGCCGTCCTGAAATGCCTGGGGGCGAGCGGCAACAAAATCATCACGGTCTATCTGCTGCAGATCTTGACGCTGGGTTTCATTGGAAGTATTTTCGGGATCTTACTGGCACAGCTTGGATTGTGGCTGGTCGGCTGGCAGTTCACGGACGTTCTGCCGGAGAAAATGGTTTATACCATAAATTTTCCAACCTCCGGTCAGGGAATTCTTTTGGGTGTTTTGATATCACTTTTATTTTCGGCCCTGCCGCTATTACAAGTCCGCAATATAAAACCCAAATTACTTCTCCGCGACGAAAACAACGCCAACCTGCGTAAACTAGATCCCGCGAAATGGATATTTGGCGCTATCTCGCTCGCCGGCTTGCTCGGCCTTGCTGTTTGGCAGGCGGGTTCGTTCACCGTGGGAGCCTTCTTTTTGGCGGGACTGGGGCTGACATCTCTGGTGCTGTACGCCGCGGCGATCGTCCTTACAAAGCTTTTGCGAAATATCAGAAGCGTCGGCAACTTCCCGATACGGCAGGCTGTCAATTCTCTCTACAGGCCCGGCAATCAAACCCGGATCATCCTGCTTGCGGTTGGCCTTGGGGCATTCGTTGTGCTGGCGGTGCAGTCGCTTCAGACGAATCTCGTGCGCGAGTTTGATTTTACGCGAAATCAGCGTCTGCCGAGTCTCTTTTTTATCGATATTCAAAAGAGTCAGATCGACGATCTGGTAAGGATCATCAATGAAAGGATCGGTGAAAAAGCCGAAGCCACCCCGACCGTCCGGGCCAGAATTGCATTCGTAAACGGCCAGCCGTTCGATTTTCAAAGAAGCGAGGTTCGGCAGCAGCAGGGACAGATCGGCCGAGAATTCGCGGTCACATATCGCCCGAACATGGACGACAATGAGAGCGTTATTAGCGGAGCGTGGTGGCCCGAAACGGTAGAATCTGAGGTTCCCGAAGTTTCGGTCGAAGAAGAAATGGCCGGCCGTTTGAATGTAACTCCGGGCGATTCGATCACGTTCGATATTTCCGGCCGGAAGATCACTACGCGCGTCGCTAACATTCGAAAACTCGATCTGCGGAACACGCGGACCGCGTTTGTTTTTGTTTTCCGCCCAGGAATTCTGGAGAAGGCTCCGCAGAGCTATGCCGCCACGGTTTTAAGCCGCGTTCCCGCTACCGAACGTCAGCGTCTGCAGCGAGAGATTTTGGAAAAATTTCCGAACGTGCAGGTTTTCGATGTCGCGGACATAGTATCGACCGTGCAAAAGCTTGTGAGTAATTTCGTGCTCGCGATATCGTTTGTCGGAAGTTTTGTGATCTTAAGCGGTATACTGATCCTCATCGGCTCCGTAGCACTCACCAAATCTCAGCGCATTTACGAAAACGCCATTTTGAAAACTTTGGGTGCAAAACGTTTGACTCTGGCAGCTATCCTGTTGACCGAATACGGCCTGATGGGAATACTCTCCGGCGTGATCGGGGCCGGATTCGCGGTACTTCTTTCGTATGCCGTGAGCCGTTATATTCTTGAGATCGACTGGACATTCGAGCCCACGCTGACAGTTATCGGAATTCTAACGACAGCGGGATTAGTGATGCTCGTCGGCTCGATCGCGAGTTTTGATGTGCTGTTCCGGAAACCGCTAGCGACTCTGCGGTCGCAGTGAACCAAAAGTTCGGCTAATTGTTTGGCTCAAACGGATGATTTGCCAGGACATTCCGCATATTAACCTGCCCAGACAAAGTTTCGAGATATGTGCCGAAGCGGTGGAGGATCGGAACAAGGTCCTTTTTATCGGTGGTTGCAAATATTTCTTCGCCGAATCGTTCGAGTGTTTCCTTGTCCTTAAAGAAAAGATAACCGATCGTTTCACTTAAAAAACCCGACAATTCCTTTTTCAGATCGTCAAGCGGCTTTTTCTCCGGATTTTGTTCAGCCGCCTGAACCGCCTGTAAAACACGCCACAACTGCTTTCGCAAATTAAGCGATTGTTCAAGCTTGATCCGGAAATTGGGGAAGAGATCGGAGACCGAGACAGCTGGTTCGATAAGGCGTGCGAAACCGGCGAGAATCTGCTGAAAACTATCGCTCAACAGAGCGTATGCAGTCTCGATCCTGGCGTAGATCGACGGGGCGGGCCGTATTCCAACCAGGCCGGTCAATTCCTGATTATAAACTTTCTTCAGTTCCAGCGACGCCGTGTAGGAAGCTGCATCCAGCGAGTTAAACAGCTCTGCTTCTTCATCCGGAAAGCGTGCAAGCCGGTTGTTGATATAACTTATGAGTTCCTGCGTCTGTTCGTAAACCTTTGAAAAGATCAGGAGTGTCGGTTTGAGCGGCTCGTCATTCCTCAGCATGCGTCCGACGATACTCAAAGATTTCAGGATCTTCGCAAACCGAGGAAGTATCAAGTTCAGATCGGCATGGTCGGCAAAGGGAATCTTTTTACTTTGCAGGATCGTTCGAAGGCTCGTCGGCAGATAGTCTTCTGCCGATCTATCAGCCTGATCTATAAAATTTCTCACTACAACTGAAGATCTCAGCTTTTCCGCCAGCAAATTGTTCCAAACCTTCCACTCTTCGAATTTCAGAGGTTCCGCCCGGATCATCCCGTCATTGATCGTAATCGCATCCCGCAGCACAAAAGACAGATCATCCGAATCCTCTACGTCAATGGAAAGTAAAGTGCCGCTCGAAACTCGCGGCTCCGCAAACGTTTTTTTCAGACGGAAGTTAAGTTTGGAGCATATTATAAGGGCGGAATACGTCAGCCGGAATTCCTTCGTCCAATCGCGCGTAACTTCATTAACGCGATTTTTATGCTCGAACGATTGCTCGTGTGTGTGCAGAAAACTCTCAAGCCCCGAAAGCCAAAGACCGATCTCAAACACGAGATCGTCGATATCGTGTTCCGCCGCCAGAGGAAAAGCCGTGTTTTCCAATAGCTCGGCTGACAATATCGAACCGGTATTAAAAATGTTTGTAAATGGTGCTACTAGTTCCAATTGGGGATTTCCTCACAAGAATTTGAGAATCGAAGGCAGGCAGCGAATCGACCGCTACATATTTTATACACTTAATCGGTGATTTTCCGCAATTAAAAAATTAACACTATTCGTTTGTGATCGAAGTTTCGCCGTTGTATTCTGCGATTGATAGAACAAAATTATTTAAGAAATATGAATCGAGAGTCGATCAAATTAATTGTCGCGACGAATAATCAAGGAAAGATCAGGGAACTTGCTCTCCTTCTGGCGGATGTTCCGGTGACGTTAAAAACCCTTGGCAATTTTAGCGATATTGTTGAGGTCGAAGAAACCGGATCTACTTTTACCGAAAATGCAATACTGAAAGCACGTGGTTATGCCCTGCAAACCGGGCAGATGGCGTTGGCTGATGACTCCGGCCTGGAAGTTAACGCTTTGAATGGAGCTCCTGGCGTGTTTTCCGCCCGATATGGAGGCGAGCACATCGGATTCGACAAAAAAATGCTCCGGATCCTTTCGGAAATGGCTGACCTTCCCGGCCAAGACCGGTCGGCGCAGTTCGTTTGCGTGATGGCAATAGCGGATGCGGCAGGTGAAATTCTTTGTACGGCTGAAGGTTCCTGCAAAGGAAAAATCGCTTTTAAACCTCGAGGGCTCGGCGGTTTTGGGTATGATCCTATTTTTGAGCCGGAGGGCCATGAAATGACTTTTGGCGAACTTCCGGACCTAATAAAGCAGGAAATCAGCCACCGCGCGCGGGCTTCCGCGATAATAAACCGGTTTTTACGTGATTTTATCGCCGTTTGACTTGACCTATCCAATTTTCGCCTGTAAAATCCGACACTTGGAATCGTTTCTTAGATGAAACTCGGGGCGTAGCACAGCCTGGTAGTGCGCTCGCTTTGGGAGCGAGAGGCCGCAAGTTCGAATCCTGCCGCCCCGACCATTCCAATCCGGCTCTAAAACAAGAAATTGTTGCCCTGCTGCGGTCTTATTCTTGCAGACATTTCAGTCAGTTAAAGAAGTACTTATATTCACAATCACTTTGGAGGTTATTAGATTATGGCTCGTATGACACAAACCGAAATCGTCAATACTTTGGCGGAAGGATCAGGATTAAAAAAGACAGAGGTCAAAGGAATGTTTGACGCTCTGGCCGCCCTGGCGACCGAAGAAGTCAAAAAGAATGGAGAGTTTACACTACCCGGCTTCGGCAAGTTAGTGAAGGCTACCCGCAAGGCTCGCGAGGGCCGAAATCCGGCCACCGGAAAACCGATCAAGATCCCGGCCAAAACGACGGTTAAGTTCCGTTTGGGTAAAGCGATGAAAGATGCAGTTGCTTAAATAGACGCTGTATTTTGTGGTAATTTTTTCGCCGACCGGCAGACCTTGTGGTGTGCCGGTCTTTTTCTTTTTTGGTTGTTTTGAGAAATTTATTAAAAACCGGAAAAAAAATGGTGACATTTTGATATAGATTTGTTAACATCCTATTACAGAGTTGATAATAAATCCGCCCCCAAATTTATCTGCAACGAGAATGTTGATCATTTCAACAAATTATTGTGGAACGAGCGCCGGTAAAAGTGCTTTTTACTAGGGTTAGGAGGTTTGTGCAACTCAAGAATTATTTAATCAAGGGGTAAAACATAACAAGGAGAACAAAAAGTGGCAGCAGCTAAACCAATGACATTGCAGGATCGCATCCTGCAAATCGATCACATTCAAGCACGCCGTTTTTCAAAATTAGCGGGCGATGCGGTTGAGATCGCGACGGAAGGTATCATTCGACATCTGCGGGCCTGTGTCCGTATGGAAGTCAATCCTGATGCCTCGGCCGTCCGCGAGATCATAGATGACGCGTTAAATGGCAGACGAGTTTTTGCCGAAACGTCTAACGACCTTTTAGCCGCTTAAGCAGTATTTATATTTATTTAGCAATACATATAGGCCGCCTTTTTTTAGGCGGCCATTTTTTGTGTACCGCCGACACGGACCGTGGCTTACAGAGGATCTACTTTATAAATAATATAATTCCCAATACCTTCGCCGTTATCACGTTTGTACCATCTGTCCAGATTGAGAACGTTAATGTCTCCGGTACTTGGAACGATCACATACGATATTTTCGGGTTGGCGGCATCTTTCGCGCTAAAATTTCTCACATATTCCGCATACTTCCGGATCTCTTCCGCGATCTCGCCGTATGTCAGGGGCGTTGCTTCGCTGCTTAGACGGTCGGTGTGCCGGCCCCAGCCGAATAGTGCGATCATTGAGACAAAATCGTTCTTGAGCAAATAGTCCAACCCCTTTTCATCGACATTCGCATAATACAAATACTGGTAGTAACGCTCCTTGCTTTCCTGCCAGGACAGCCCTGCGAAGACGTGCTGGTGCCGGGCCCACAGAACATTTTGCGGGGCGACGCTCGGCATATCGTCCGCAAAAATACCATCGAACGACAGCACTGTGGTCCGATGGGGGTCTGGCTCGCTTTTTGCCAATTCTTCTAACCGTCTTGCGACCGGCAGAGCCTTATCACGTTCGATATTTGCATCGTCCAGAACTCGCACGGTGTAATGGCACTCGACAAAACCCCAGAATATTGCCAAAACGGAGACGGCCGCGAAAACTGCCTTCGGCAAAAATGCATTTGTCCTTAAACGCGGTTTCAGCAATAACCCGACCGTAACCATCAAAGCTAGCAGAGCGACATAATTGCCGATAAACACTTGATAATGGATCGGCTGCAGCGAACGTCCGGTAATGACCTGCTGGTTAAAAACGGCGATCGGCACCAAAGAGAGCGACAGAGCGAACAGCGTCGAGCGGTCCTTCATCTCGATAACTTTCGTCGCGAGCCCGATTATCAGTAAAATAAGCACTGCAAAGCTTATATATTCCGGCACCCGAAACAGATCCGGCATCCGCGTATAAACAAGTAATTGAACGTCATCCATCGTATGCGAACGGTTCGACAGCAAATAAGCATACGGAATCAGAACTGCTGCCCAAGCCGCCGCAAGCCCCGCCAGGGCCTTCAAATTGCCGCGAACGTCCTTGGGCCTTTCAATCAGCCAAACCACTATCAAACACCCCAGCCAGGCCGCTGCGGTTGTCCAAATGTAGAAATACGAATAAACCGTATAGGCGAAACAAGCGGTCGCTAAGAATCCATAGATCAAGCGTGGGATGGATGATTTTCGATCTTCGATCTTCGAGTTTCGATTTGTTTCGTGTCTTTCGTGTGATTCGCGGTTAATCTTTTCTGCCTCGTCTGATTCCGCCGTTACCGACGGGCGAGCTTCCGCATCCGGCTCTTGCCGATCGCTCTCCCGCAGCATCATCCACACAAACCCGCACATTGCGAAAAAAGCCGGAAAGCCCATCGCCGGAATATAACGCCTAAATCCGGGGAAATACGGGTAAGAAAATCCGTCAAAGAGGATCTCGCCGATCGCTCCTTCGCCGGCCGCGAGCGACCCGAAGCAAAACACCACAAGGCTTGCGGCCATCGCAAACCACGAATCCCCTGTCAGCCTGCCGATCAGCCAAAAGACCGCGAGAGCGGCAAAGAACCCCGCGAACGCCCCAGCCAAAGTCATCGCCCACGGTGTGCCGATACCCAATATCCGCGCCGGAATTGCGATCGTATAAGGCGCCGCGAATTGTATCGAAAAGAGCGATTCGGGCTGCGGCGTCTCCGGCGACTCGTCGCGGCCAGTGTAGGGATCGTTCTTGCGGGGCCGCCCGTCGATCAACGCCCGCACGTAAGACGCATAAGCGACCTCGTCAATGTCGTTATAAGCGTAATGCCCATGCCAATCGTCACCGCGCAGGTAAAGCATTTTCATCTGCGGGTAAAGCGTAAAAATGGCTAGAAATATCCCGGCGATAATGCCGAATCGAAGTTTCATAAATGGAAAACCGGAAAATGAAAATGGAAATTACGCGATTTTCATTGTCCATTTTCCATTATCCATTGTCCATTGAGCATGTTTCGTTTCACCTCACACAGCTTGTTTCAGTGAAACATCGTCTGGACTGGAACGGTGCAGATATTTAATAATCCTTAGTTATGTTCGATGTAATTCAAACCGAAGAAGAAAATGAAAAGGGCACTGGCTATCGTGAACGGGCTAAAGAGAAAGGGCGAAGATCTATCACCGTAGAAGACCAGCTTCTAGATCGTTTGGTGACTCTAATCGAAAATTTTGAAGAAAAAGCCCACCCGATTGGCCAAATGTACAAATTTACAGTCAATTATTCGCTTGCGATAAGAATCCATCTATAAGCACTCCGACTTTTACAACCAAACTAGTGCATCCATCGATAGCATCCGCGATTTTTACGCTTTCCCACGCGGCACGAATAATACCTGTATTCGGTGCTGGCTTCGCCAACTGAGATTGAATCGTATCAATATCGGCAACGTATGTTAGTTTGTCACTCTCGCTGGCATCAGAGTCGGTAATTGCTTTTCGCAAATCGGCAAGTGCCTCGCCAATATTTTCGAAGCGCGCATTAACCTGATTTCCATCACCGACCGTGATTATATTTTGTCCGGTTGCTTCAATTTTTACGTCATGAAATTTCGGCATCGTGAATTCGCCTGGACCCTCAATCTTATCAATACCCGCCGCTGAGATTTGATAATAGTATGTGATCGACGGAATAACGGTTCCGCCCTTCGGTTGAAACTCTTTCTTAATTTGCCTTTCCTCAACCCTGACTTATCAAGTAAGTTAAATTGCTTTGAACTCCTTGCTGACTTAGGCCATGCCCAGATTTGAGTTCGGCCTTAATGACACTGATTTTCACCGCCGAACCCTTCTTGCCCATAGAGCTTGTCGCATTCTGATTTCGGTCGTAAAAATATTGCAATATTATACTGCGGATTTCATTGCTAGAAAGTGTCGGGCGAACTTCTTTCCTTGTCATTTAACGGTCAGCTCCTGTGACTAAAACTATTCGCCACCTTGTCTTTATTTTAAGTATAGCTGAGATAACGTTGTGAAAGCTCGCCATAGAACTCCTTTATTTTCAGGTCGGTGATCAGTTTCTCCTTTTCTTCGGAAGCAACTTCTTGTAAGAGGTTTCGCAGATCGTCGATTACCTTCAGCGAGACAAATTTTCGGTTCTTCGAATGAAAAATCAGAACCTTCTTGTCTTGGCGAAGCAAATTGACAGCATTATTAATTGTCCCTTTACTTCGACCATCCCAAAGCATGAATCCATAGTTCGCTTCTTTAGACATCGCAGCGTCCTTGAAAGCATAGAAATGAAAATCTTTTTTCTTTGCATCGCATTTTATGTGTTGTGTTTTCCAGTGTCCGACATTATTGCGAAAGGCATCATCAACATGATAAACGATCACATTTTCGTATTGGATTTGGTAAAGGAACTGTTGAATCGATTTGTCTGCTCCATTCGCATCGCCAACCAAAATAGTCCAACCTGAATTAATGATGTTCTGCAATCGAACGATTACTTCCGAATCGAGATTCGAAATCTTTCTTGAACCACCGATGAAAACTTTCATAATTACCTTTTTCGTTTACGTGTCAAAACTAGAACACTGACCAAACGAACTCCCGCTTTATCATATAAAACATCGATTATAGTCCTAAGTGTAGCTCCGGACCCTAACAAATCGTCGAAAAGCAGGATATGCTTGTCTTCCAGGTTTCGAGACTTGATCTCGAATGCGTCACTAAGAATACTGAGACGTTCGTCTTCATCGTGCAGATCCTTTAGCTGTGGCGTCTGGGCTTTCTTCACCAAATCGCCAACTGATAAATGAATTCCGAGCGTGTCGGAAACGATTCTTGCTACCTCTTGAACCGGCTGAAACGGACGGGATAGATTTGACGGGGGAACTGGAACAATGTAATCGATTGAGTCCAAATCCGGCCAGGCATTTTTTATAAAATCACTTACTGTTTCAGCAATATCGACCGCTTTGTTCTTGTCGAACCTATATTTAAGGTAATAAAGAGCTTCGCCCATCGGACTTCGTTCGCTATCAAACATCAAATGACCAAATTCGTCTGCGCCCGTTAGCTTGCTCTGTATTGTATGCACATCTAAGGCGAATCCTTTAGCTCGCTTTCCATTCAATGGCTTTGGATCGATTTCAATCATTAAAAGATATGGCTAATTAGTCTATATTTTTCAATATTACGATAATCGGTATGCAATCAACAACTAACAAATCTCGATCTCGAAGCTTTGTAGGTGTTCAGCTCGACCGGGTTCTATCACCCGCTGACTCGAGCGGCGTCCTGACAAGAACGCGGTCTTTACCGCTCACGGTATTTTCCTAGATATCTACTCACCGTTGCGGGGGAGATGCCAAGGGTTTCGGCGATTTCGCGTTGGGTTTTGCCTTTTTCTTTCAGGTTGCGGGCTTTTTCCATCATTTCCTGGCGTTCGGGTTCGTATTGGGTGCCGTACCAGCCCAGGTGGTCGCGTTCGCGGGCGTGGCCGATGAATTCGAAGCCGAGAAAGGAGCGTGGCAAATCGGGAATCGTCAATCGTGAATCGGCTGACGAGACAACCGAGAGCTTTCCGAGTCGCAGGGTGCAGACTTGTGAGGCGTCGTATTGGAGTGCGGCGTTGCGTAGTTTTAGATGTTTCAGGTAGCGGATGTCCTTTTCGTGGTGGCTGGCGCCCATGGCGAAGATGTTGTCGGCGAAGTTCGCGAGCATCTTCGAACCCTGCAGATCGTTTATTGTCATCGGGCTTGAGCCGTAACGCTTCGGCGTATGGGCGAGCACGAGGATCGAAAGGCTGAGGCGCGTTTTGAGACTTTTCAGCGCTTTCATCAAACGCAGGGCTGCGGTCACGCTCTGGGTCGAGCCGTTAAGCCATGTGATGTTGTCGATAATAACGACTTTGGCCTCCGTAAATTCGATGAACTGGACGAGCGACGCCGTAAGATATTCAGTGTAATCCCTGTATTCGGGCGGAAGGTCGTTGGGATCGTCGTATCGCGGACTGGCGCGGATAAAATTATCGGCGAACGGCAGGCTGTCCGGGATCAGTCTTCCATCCTTACCCGCTGCGCAATATCGCGACGCGAACTGCTGTTCGCCCAACTCGAAATCGAAATACACCACACGCTGTGCCGGTGCGGAAAGCTCGAACGGTTCGAACCGGACACCCGAAGCGATGCTTTGCCCGATCTGGACGGCGAGAATGCTCTTCCCTTTTCCGGTGTCGGCGAAGAGAATGCTCAGTTCGCCTTCGTTCCAAAACGGGCCGAAAAGCGGCCTCTGCACGTGTCCTTCGGCGGCGGAAAGAAGCCAGGAGTTCCGGTTTTCGCGGAGAAGAGATTGTCAAAACGATAAAAATCGAGATCCGGCAAATTATCTGCGCTGAGACTCTCGGCATAGGCATAATTGATCGAGTCGTTAATCCTATCGTTTGATCCCGAGGGCGGGAAAGTTTCTTCGACCGGTGCCGGATCGTCGGGTTTATAAAGATGCGGATATCGTTGGCGGGCTTCTTGTTCGTCGTCAAATTCGTCGTCGTTGGCTTCCATTACTCTATTTTTCACATACGGAGAAAGATTGGAATGGCGATCCGAATGATTTGGATGAAACGCACGATCTGGACGATTTGGATGAAAAAAACGGGCCTCATTTCTGAGGCCCGGATCGCTTGGAGGCTATTTAATTGTTAACAGTTTAATACTGCTGGATGTTGAGCACCTGGTTTAGGATCGTGCCCAGAATGTTAAGTCCGCCGCCGTTGTTCGAACCGTACCGTGACTGGCTGTTGTAGCCGTCCTGGTAACCCTTCTGGAAACCCTGCTGAAAGTAGTACTGATACTGGTTCCGGTCAACATAGCTCTGATAGCCATAGGTCCCCGTTCGATAAACGCTGGAATTGTTCCAGCTGCTGTTCCGACGGCCGTTCCGGTCGGACTGGCCGGCGCGGATTCCCTGCTGATAACCGGCATTCACAGCCTGTCTGAGAAGCTCGGCACCACGGTTGTCGGTGTTGTAGTATGCTCCGTTGCGGTAAACGCGATACCGATTGGCGTTATTGTTGGCATATACATTGCGGCTGTTTATACGCTGCTGCTGCAATTTCGCACGCTGCTTTTGTATCTTTTCCTGCTGCTTTTGAATTTTACGTTCCTGCTTCTGGTCATTTCTCCAAGTCTGAGCGTTTGCCGTCTCGCTCATACCCAAAACCGCAACCAATCCAAGTGCCGATATACCGATCATTTTTCTAAAGTTAAATAATTTCATTATATTCTCCCTACTGCCCTTTCTCGTTCTGCCCTGCTTGTCACACTTCAGATAAATCCGGAATGTAAAGTTTTGTAAATGATTGATAATCAAGCACTTATCAATCTGTCCCAGTCTGTTAGTGCAATGAGCGTGCCAAAGGATTATTTCCCAGCGTTCGGCTAGGTTTAGCCTAAAAGACGGCTTTTGGCGTGCGGTGAAATTACACGCTTTGGTATGGAATGGATACTAGAGGACTTGAAACTCGGTGCGTCGGACACTAGACTCTTGGGTTATGAGCTTAAACGAAAAAATTATCGCGGATATTACCGATGCCATGAGGGCTAAGGACGCGGACCGGCTTTCGACCTTGCGAATGGTCAAGGCAAATTTGATGAACCGCAAGATCGACAAGGGCAGCGAATTAACGGATGAGGAAGTGGGCAAGGCTTTGCAAAGCCTTGTGAAACAGCGGCGCGATTCGATAGAGCAGTATGAGAAAGCGGGACGCAGCGACCTGGCCGAAAAGGAAGCGGCCGAGATCGCATATATCGAGATCTACCTGCCGCAATCGGCCACTGCCGAGGAGATCGTCGAAGCGGTCGCCGAGGCGATGGCCGACACGGGTGCATCTTCGATCAAGGAAATGGGTTCGGTAATGAAGGCGGCGCTGGCGAAATTGGCGGGCAAAACCGTCGATGGGAAAATGGTCAGTGAGGCCGTAAAGTCGAAGTTGACCTGATACGACCGCAGTCAACTCAGCCTTTACTCCTGGCTTATAGGAAGAGTGCGGACAAGGATGTCCGCGTTCTGGTTAGCCGAAAATATTGCGAACTTTTTCGATAAAGCTTTCGTCGGAAAACTCCGTGTCCTCCACCTCGGCAAGCTGTTCGAGCAGTTTGCGCTGTTCTTTTGTCAGTGTTTTAGGTGTTATCAGCGTTACGGCGACGAAAAGATCGCCTTTGCCGCGTCCGCCCAGAGCGGGCATTCCCTGCGAACGGATGCGGAAGATAGTGCCGGTCTGCGTTCCGGCCGGAACTTTCAAATCCTCTTCGCCGTCGAGAGTTTTTACTTTAATTTCCGCGCCCAGAGCAGCCTGAGCAAAGGTCACCGGCACTGCCGAATAAAGATTTGCCCCTTGGCGCTCGAAGGTTTCGTGGTCTTTGACGTGCAGGACGACGAACAGATCGCCCGACGGCCCGCCGTTCGGTCCGGCTTCGCCTTCACCGCTAACACGCAGCCGCGAACCCGTTTCAACACCAGCCGGAATTTTGAGGTCAAGCGTCTTTTCCTTTTCAACCCGCCCGTTGCCGCTGCATTTTTTACACGGCGTGCGAATGATCTGGCCGCGTCCCGAACAGTTCGGGCACGTCCGCATTACGCTGAAAAAACCCTGCTGATACCGTGTCTGCCCGCTGCCGGCGCAGGTGATGCAGTTTTCCGCCGACGTTCCTTTTTCGGCACCTTTGCCGTCGCATTCATCACAAACCTCAAGCCGCGGGATGCGAAGCTTTTGTTCCTTACCGGTTGCAGCTTCTTCGAGCGAAATTTCCAGATCGTAACGCAGATCGGAGCCGCGCTGGACCGTAGAACGAGCACCTCCGCGACCGCCGAACATATCGCCGAAACCGAACATATCGAAGATGTCTTCGATATTCGAAAATCCCGGGTCGAAACCTGCTCCCGCACCGGCCGCTGAATGTCCGAAACGGTCGTAAGCAGCACGTTTTTGCGAATCGGAAAGGACGGCATACGCCTCGGCACACTCCTTGAATTTCTCTTCGGCGGTGTGATCGCCAGGATTTTTGTCGGGGTGATGCTTGACTGCCTGAGTGCGGTATGCCCGTTTTATCTCGACTTCGGTCGCGGTGCGCGTGACGCCTAAAACTTCGTAATAATCTCTCTTACTCATAAATTCGTAATTTCAAATCCGAAATCTGAAATTTCAAAAAAGAGCGTCAGTCCAAATGTTTGAACTGACGCTTTATAAGTTTGCGACAATTGCCGAAATTTCTCAAGCGGCACGATCAGCCTTTCAGAAAACGGCAAGAAAATTGGCCGCAATAAGGCACAAAATACACAAAAGAAGGAATCCCGAATACGTCTTTTTTGCGGTTTCTGTGCCTTCTTGCGGCGATACTGCTAAACGGCCGTTAGCATTGCTGCCGTGATCTTGCTTGCGGTTTCCTCGACCTTGACCATGACGAGCTGGATCTCTGTGATATCGTCAGTCGCCAGCGATTCTTCGGCGTTGTTGAGCACGCCGTTGATCTGCTGCTGCTCTTCGAGCGGGAAGGATTTGCCAACCTCGGCCATCGCTTTGCGGGCATTTTTTATCAGCGAGTCGAGCCGGTTTTTTTGTACGATCATTTCCCGTTCGTCGCGGTCTTTTTCCACAGAAGTTTCGGCTTCCATGATCAGACGCTCTATCTCTTCCGGTGCCAACCCCGATGAAGGTGTAACCTGCATCGCCTGTTCGAGCCCGGTCATCTTGTCCTGAGCGGACACGTTGACGATGCCGTTGGCGTCGATCTCGAAAGTCACATCGACCTGCGGAACGCCTCGCGGTGCGGGCGGAATGCCGACCAGCTCAAATTTATTGAGGCTGCGGTTGGCGCTTGCTATCTCGCGTTCGCCCTGCAAAATGTGGATCTCCACAGTCGATTGATTTTCGACAACCGTGGTGAAGGTCATCGTATTTTTAAGCGGGATCGTCGAATTGCGTTCGATAAGCTTGACGTACAGCCCGCCCCGTGTTTCGAGGCCAAGACTCAGCGGCAAAACGTCGAGAAGTACAATATCTTTCACGTCGCCGGTCAAAACGCCGCCCTGAATGGCCGCTCCCATCGCGACGACCTCATCGGGGTTGATCTCAGCCGAAGGCTCTTTTCCAAAAACTTCCGAAACGGTTTTCGTGATGATCGGCGAACGCGTCTGGCCGCCGACTAGAATGACCTTATCGATGTCCGTCGGCTGAAGCTTCGCGTCCCACAACGCTTTCTGACATGGTTCGACCGAGGCGTCGACCAGGTCTTGAACCAGCTCTTCGAATTTCGCCCTGGTCAGATTTGCGTTGATATGCTTCGGCCCGCTCGCATCGGCAGCAATGAACGGAAGGCTGATACTTGTCTCGTTGACGCTCGAAAGCTCACATTTGGCACGTTCCGACGCTTCCTTTAGCCGCTGGAGCGCAAGCCGGTCGCTTCTCAGATCCATGCCGCTTTCGGTCTCAAAAGTCGCGACGAGCCAATCAATAATGCGTTGGTCAAAATCCTCGCCGCCAAGAAAAGTGTTGCCGGACGTGGAAAGAACTTCGAAAACTCCCTCATTGATCTCAAGGATCGAAATATCGAAAGTTCCGCCGCCGAGATCGTAAACCGCTATTTTTTCAGACTTATTCTTGCCGAAACCGTAGGCGAGTGCAGCAGCAGTCGGCTCGTTAATTATGCGTTCCACTTCGAGGCCGGCGATCTTGCCCGCGTCGCGCGTCGCCTGCCGCTGCATGTCGTCGAAATACGCGGGAACCGTTATGATCGCTTCCGTGATCTTTTCACCGAGAAATTCCTCAGCCGCCATCTTTAGCCGCTGCAGGACGATGCCGGAAATTTCAGGCGGACTGTAAACGCGGTCAAGGACCTTGATATGAGCGTCACCGTTAGGGGCTTCGACAATTTCGAAAGGTACCGTCTCGCGCATTTTTTCGACCTCCGGAGCACCGAATTTGCGTCCGATCAGTCGTTTAACTGCGTAGAGCGTATTCGCCGGATTGGTGACCGCCTGCCGTTTGGCGATCTGCCCGACAAGGCGTTCGTCCTTGTCTGTAAAACCTACCACCGACGGCGTCGTCCGGCCGCCTTCCTTATTCGAGATGATCTGCACCGTTCCGCCCTCGAGAACGGAAACGCAGCAGTTGGTGGTACCTAAATCAATTCCGATTACTTTGCTCATAAGCCAAGTTTCCTTTTTTCGCTGTTAGTCTGTGAGGGAGTAAAAAAGTGTCTGGAAGCTATTCCGCTTCCGAAATCTGGTCGGTCACCTCGAGATCGTAATCGTCGACGTTTAAAGTATCTTCAAATTCAGCGTCATCGACAGCGGCCTGCGAGGTATCTGCTTCAAGTTGAAAATCGATCTCACCGAAAGTTGCGGGTGCGGCCATTTCCGCCGCCTTAGTTACCTTTACCATAGAATGGCGGATTATCTTTTCGCCGATCCGGTAGCCGCGGAGCATTTCTTCGGAGATCGTGTTCGGCGGTAGATCCGTGGATTCGTCGATCGCAACGGCTTCATGCATGTGCGGATCGAATGTTCGCCCGACCGTCAAAATAGGCTCAATTCCCATTCCCGATAAAACGTCATTGACCTGCTGATTGACGAGAACGATCCCATCGAAAAACTGCTGAAATTCATTTCTCGTTTCTTCGGGCATGGCCGCTGCAAAATTCAGGGCACGATCGAGATTGTCGAGGGCGGGCAGCATTTTGACGGCGAGATTGCTGATCTGGCTGGTGAACGTATCGCTTCGCTCGCGTTCAGTGCGGGCTTTGAGTGCCTCGAAATCCTTGGCCCGCCGCTGTGAGCTTTTAAAGATCTCGGCCCGCTCGGCTTCCATTGTGGAAATCCGGTTTTTCAGCTCCGTGACCTCATTTTCCAGCGCTGTGTCCGCCTTCGGATCGGTCGCGGAAACCTCGGGGAGGATAACCGGCTCAATGGTCTTATGGCCGTTGGAGACGACCGCCTGCGCGATAAAATCGGGCATTTCCTCGTAATCGTCGAAACCTTCGGCGATCTCGATGAAAGTCGTGTCGGATGTAATATGAAGATCTTTTTCCTTAGCTTCAAGCTCTTTGATAAAATCGTCCACCGAGGTCGATTCATCATCACTTTCGGCGACTTCGGAAAGATCGACGAGATCTTCAAAATTGTCTGTTTCTTGATTGGGATCCATTACGACTTTTTTTGGACTTTTGGACTTTTAGACTTGATTCGCCCTTAATAGCTTGCGGGCTTCTGCATCAATTATTTGAAATGTCCTTGGACATCATCTTTTCGAGGACACTGGCGACGTAAGAAACGATCGAGATCATCCTTGCGTATTCTATCCGCGTCGGGCCCAGCACGCTGAGGGTTCCGATCGCCGAACTGCTGCCTATACGGTACGGTGCCGAGATGAGCGTGCAGTTCTGGAATGAAGGTGTTCGGTTCTCGCGGCCGATCACGACTTGAACGTTTCCCTTTTGCGAAGTATCGCGGGCGATGCATTCGGTCAGGATCTCGATCAGGCGCGATTTTTCGCCTATGGTGCTGAGCAATTCGCGAAGCCTTTCAAGATCGGCGAAATCGCTTTTCTTGAGAATGTTCGACGCACCGTCAACATAAACCTCGCCGCGCCTGTCTTCCTCGTCCTCGATACTCTGAGAACAAAGAATGACTGCCGTTTGCAGCAATTTATCGAAAAGAGCTTTTTCCTCGTGCA
>JACMMN010000277.1 GCA_014379075.1 Pyrinomonadaceae bacterium
CGCTCGTGCCGTACGTCCAACCGCTTCGACGCACGTTTGTCCCGAATGCCACGCCGAAGGCCACGATGTCGACGCCGTTCACTGCAAATTTTGTGGAAGCAAACTGTGATGGGAAAACGGTTTATTCGATCCAAACCAAAATATCCCCAGCCGAGACCGTTGCACCTTCTTCAATTTTAATATCTTTGACTATGCCGTCTTTCGGAGATTTTAGTTCGTTCTGCATTTTCATGGCTTCGACAACGACCACACCTTCGCCCTTTTTAACTTCAGCGCCTTTTTCGACCAGAATACGCACCACTTTTCCCGGCATCGCCGTCTTTATCTCGGCCACGCCGTCCGCCAACTCATCGCTGCCGCTCGTCCCGCGAAGCCGTTTCGGATCGATCAGCTTGATTTCCAGTTCGTGAGTTCCGGCCCGCACCTGGTAAGCCTCGCCGGCCTTTTCATTGGGTGAAACGAAGATCTCATAAACCTTGTTTTCGTGTTTAAGCAGATAAACATTCGGTTCAGGCTGCGAAGCCTCTACTTCGTATTTGCGCCCGTCAATCTCCGCAAAAACCATTTCGCCGACGCGTTTGATCTCTATTTGATGTTTAGTATCGCCAATCTCGGCTTGGAGTTTCATGATCAATTACAACTTCAATCCAGAGCTGATTCTTTTGTCTAAAAGATGATTTTGATAACGAGCGTCGCCTGTCCACCAATTTATCAATCCGACAAATGGGCTAAGAATAGTGAAAAAGATTACATGGAAAGGTTTCAGGTATATATCCGCAAAGAACCAGTTTACAAGGCTTACAGCGATTAACATAGAAGTGACGAACGCAATGGCGGTTCGAAAAATTAAGTGCCATTTCCCCTTCGCTCGCGTCACTTCCCACCGAGTCACTTCGCGTTCTGACAATTCTTTCGTAAAACCAAACATTTTTTAGGTCGAGTGGATCGAGAAAAGGACGGCCATCAATACCGTCCAAATTGTTACGTTGATTGCGAACTGCCTTTATCGATCTTATTTGGCTGCGGCGTGATACGCAAGTAGGGTTTCACTGTGTTCCAGCCAGCCGGGAACTTCGATTTTGCGTCTTCGTCTGAAAGTGATGGAACGATAATGCAGTCGTCGCCGTCCTTCCAGTTTACCGGTGTCGCAACGCTGTATTTGGAAGTCAGCTGCAGTGAATCGATCACACGGAGGACTTCATCGAAATTTCGGCCGGTGCTGGCCGGATAGGTGATCATCAGCTTGACCTTTTTATCCGGGCCGACGACGAATACCGAGCGGACGGTGAATGTGTCGCTGGCGTTCGGGTGGATCATATCGTAGAGGTCCGAAACTTTTTTGTCCGAATCGGCAATGACCGGAAAATTGAGCGCGGTGCCCTGAGTTTCTTCGATGTCCTTCGCCCATCCAGCGTGCGAATCGAGCGGATCGACGCTGAGGCCGATCATTTTGACGTTGCGGGCGTCGAAATCGGGTTTCATCCGGGCGGCCATTCCGAGTTCGGTCGTGCAAACGGGCGTGTAATCTTTCGGATGTGAAAACAAAACGCCCCAGCTATCGCCGAGCCACTCGTGAAAATTGATCTTTCCCTGCGTGGTTTCAGCAGTGAAATCGGGAGCCTCGTCGCCAAGTCTGATAGTCATATGGTTTTTTACCTCCTTCGTTTTGTCCGAATTATAGCAAACAGTGTGTGCAAACAGAAGCTTGTCAATGTTTCAGCTTTGGCGATAGTGACCTAATTCTGTGATGCTGATTTATGTCTAGGCTTCCCGCAGGTTTCCGTTATTGCTTTGCGACTTCGCGTGAAACCTTTTTTTGCACGCAAAGACGCAAATCAAAGCCGCGAAGAACGCAAAGAGCATGCACACCACGGAATTAGGACATTACCGCTTTGCAGAAGCCTGACTGTTAGGGAAGACCTTCTTTGAAGTCTGGACTGATAAAGCCCTCGCCAACCGTCAATCTTCTAGACGAAAGCTTTTACGCAGCGGAATTATCTACCTCTTCGTCAGGTTCGGAAATGTCCCGCCGGATTCGAAGCATATTTATTTTCTTATCGTCGGCCTGCCGTATTTCAACCTCAAGGCCGTTCAAGTTCAATATTTCACCTACTTTTGGAACATATCCAGCTTCACTCGTCACTAAGCCGGCAATGGTCGTGAAATCGTCGTCATCTATTTCAATATCGAACAAGCGTTCGATCTTGTCGATCTCGGTCGAGCCAAGCACGTCCCAGTAGCCGCCCTCGCCCTCGATAATCTCAACGATCTCCTCATCACTCGTATCTTCGTCTTCGATCTCGCCCACAATCTCCTCCAAAATATCCTCGACCGTTACGATCCCGGCAACGCCGCCGTATTCGTCGATCACGATAGCGAGCTGCACGTGATTGACCTGCATGCTTTTTAGCAGTTCAGCGGCCGATTTCGTTTCCGGAATAAAATATGCGTCGCGAAGCATGTCTTTAATGGGCAGATCTTCTTTGCCTTCGGCCCACGCCTGAAGCAGGTCCCGGACGTAGATCACCCCGTCGATATTGTCGATGTTGTCCCGGTATACGGGCAGCCGGGAATATTTTTCCTCGATTATAAGGTCGCGCGCGGCTCGGACGGTCGAATCGATGGGGATCGCGCAAATTTCCGTTCGCGGCGTCATTATTTCACCGGCACGGGTCTCGTTAAACTCGACCATCGATTCAATAAGTTCGCGTTCATTCCCTTCAATTATTCCCTCAGCTTCGCCTACTTCCATCAGAGCCTGGAAATCGTCGTCATTGTCGTCCGATCTGTCTTCGGGAGAATCCGGCGTAAAGGTGGAATCAAGTTTTTGCTGCTCTTTAGAGCGAAAAAATGAAGCAAACGGTTCAGTGACCAGTGAAGAGATCGAATATAGCGGACGCACGATCGGCAGCAAAAACAGTAATTTTTTCTCGGGGTTGTTACGCACGAAAAGCCGCGGCAGAATCTGACGTATCAACACGGTCGATCCCAGCCCGATCAGCAACGCATACATCAAAAGAGCCGCATGGCTTACGCCGAACTGCAAAATAATTAATGTAACCAGTACGGTAAATGAAATTAATAAAACTTGAATCGCGGAGGATAAGGCAAACCGGAATCGCGGGCGATTATCCAGTATCTCCCTCAAAAATTGGGTTGAACGCGGATTAAGTCCTTCTTCGGAATCCGAGGAAAGCCGGCGCAAGCTGAGATCGGACAAATGGGCAAAGGCCAAATCGACGGTTGCCAAAAAAACCAATGCAATCAAAATCACGACGGCAACGACTATCTCAATTTCCATAGGCTGATAACGCTAGATGTTAGAATTGTTAGGCTTGAAAAGCAAATCAATCATTGACTAGAAGCGATGCGGCGGCTTTGTCGGCGAACCAATGGAGCGTGCCGTTCGTGGGCGAAACGGATTGGGCTGGAAGATGTTTTGGGCGAAACTCTCCTTCGATGACATCTTTCAATTTTGCGGCCTTTTCTTTGCCGGAAACCAAGAAAGCGATGTTTTCGGCATTGTTGATGACCGGAAACGTCAAAGTAAATCGATCTTCTCCGAGCTTATCCACCCAATTTGCGGCGGCTATATCCGTCGTTTCCGACAATGCCTCGGTTTGCGGAAACAGGGAAGCGGTATGGCCGTCAGTGCCGAGGCCAAGGAATATCAAATCGAAACGCGGAAAGCCTTCAAAAAAAGTGGCGGTGCGGAAAGCGTAATCGATCGCAACCTCCAGCGGGTTCCCGATCTCGGTCTGCCAGCGGTATATATTTGCATGATCGATATTCAGCGGATGGAAAAGCGTATCGAACGCCATTAAAAAATTGCTTTCATGGTGATCGGGCGGCACGTTTCGCTCATCGCCGAAAAAGAAGACGATTTTTTTCCAGTCGAGCGGAGCGGAAACTAGTTTTTGATGAAGCAGTCTTGGGGTTGAGCCGCCGGATAGGGCGACGGTGAATCGATCGTTACTCGCGATGGCTTTGCGAGCCGATTCAACGAAGAATTCTGCGGCGTGTGTGCTTAGTTCTTCAGGATTATCGGAAATGCGAACGTTCATAAAGGTCGGAACCGCCCGCGTAAGCGGGTGGTAGAGATTCGGCAAGGAAATTTCGTTAGGACCTAACCGCGACTTTTCGATTGAATTCGTCCACCCGCTTACGCAGGCGGTTCTGACAAGCGGCTGCCCCGCGCCTGTTCTTTACTCAACAAAATTCTTCCACGCCCGCCCGTCATGTTCCAACAGTGCGTCCGCCTCTTTTGGCCCCCAACTTCCGGAATCGTAGTTCGGGAAATCACGCGGCGGGACTGCTTTCCAGACATCTAATATAGGTGAGACTATCGACCAGCTAGTTTCGACCATATCGGCTCGCTGGAACAACGTCGCATCGCCGATCATGCAATCGAAAAGCAGGCGTTCGTAGCCGGTGCTGATCTGTTCACCGAAATGATCGACGTAGTTGAAATCCATATCGACCGCTCCCATTTTAACGATCGGACCGGGGATTTTTGCTCCAAAATGGAGAGTGATTCCCTCGTCTGGCTGAATGTGGATCTCGATCCGGTTCGTAGTCAGTCGTTCGATGGGCGTGTCGCGAAAAAGCATGAACGGAGCTTTCTTGAACTGGATAATTATGCTCGAATGCCGTGCCTTCATTCGTTTGCCGGTGCGAACGTAAAAGGGAACGTCGGCCCAACGCCAGTTATCTATCGAAAGCTTCATCGCCGCGAACGTCTCGGTTTTGGATGCGGCTGGAACTTTTTCTTCGCTGCGGTAGGCTTTGACCGTTTTATCGGCAATCGTCCCTTCGCCGTACTGGCCGCGAATGGCGGAGTGTAATGCGTCTTCGGGCGAAAACGGCTGGATCGCCTGCAGGATCTTCGCCTGTTCGTCGCGAACCGAATTGGCCTCGAACGAGACCGGCGGCTCCATTGCGGTCAGCGTGACGAGTTGGAAAATATGATTCGGGATCATGTCACGCAAAGCCCCGGCCGAATCGTAATAACCGCCGCGTGATTCGACGCCGAGCTTTTCGGCAACGGTTATCTGAACATGGTCAATGTAATTGCGGTTCCAGATCGGCTCGAAAATACTGTTGCCGAAGCGGAAAACGAGAATATTCTGCACCGTTTCCTTTCCCAGATAATGATCGATGCGGTAGATCTGACGTTCCTTTAAAATGGCGAGAAGATTTGAATTTAGCTTTTTTGCGGATTCAAGGTCGCGGCCGAAAGGCTTTTCGAATATGAACCGTCGCCAATGACCATTTTCTTCGCGGCCGAAACCATTTTTGACAATTTTTTTCGCGACATTAGCGAACAGATCGGGCGGAATCGCCATATAAAAGAAAAAGTTCTCCGGAATCGAATGCGTTGCACACACTTCATCGAGCAGTGACTTCAAATCCTGAAACAGCTTTTTATCGTCATCAAAATCGCCGCCGGTGTAATATGTCCGCTCCTCGAACCATTTTAATAGTTCCTCATCCTGTTTATCGCCAACGAATTCTTTCAGATCGGCGATAATATTGCGGCGAAATTCTTCGGTTTCGATTTCCTGACGGCCAACGCCGACAATAGCGAAATTCTTCGGCAGGAAGTTTTCTTTTGCCAGGTTGTATAGAGCCGGGAAAAGTTTGCGTTTGGTAAGGTCGCCCGTCGCACCGAAAATTACCATCACACAGGAATCGGCGGTTTTTAATGTATCGGCCATAAGATTCAAATTCCAAGTCGTTCGCGAAGATCGAGTTCTCGCAAATTCATCTCACCGCCATCAATTTCATGATCGTACCCGCAGAGGTGCAGAACTCCGTGAAGGATAAGCTGCTTGATCTCGCTTTCGAGCGTCAGTCCATTTTCTTCCGCCTGCTTTTGGGCTTGTTCGCCGGAGATTACAAGGTCGCCAAGATTGTTTTTGTCCGGGTCGAAATCATCCGGTTCGTGTGGAAAGGACAGTACGTCCGTAGTCGACTTCTTGCCACGGAAAAGACTATTTAGTTCGGTCATCCTACTATCGGACACTAATGCAATAGAAAATGTTTTGCCGTCTGTCTCATCGGTACATGCCAGTAATTTATTCGCAAATTCTTTTAGCGGCCCAAGGTCGATCTTTATCTTACGTTGTAAATTGAAGACTTCGGACATCAATTTCGGTCGCCATTTTCTTCCTCGTTCGAATGGGCGTCGTAAGCCTTAACGATCATCTGCACCAGTTTGTGCCGGACTACGTCTTTCTCGCCGAAGTAAACGAATTCGATTCCTTCGAGGTTCTTGAGGATAATTTCGGCTTCCTTGATGCCGCTTTTTTGGCCGCGAGGAAGGTCGATCTGTGTCCGGTCGCCGGTGACTACGGCTTTTGAACCAAATCCGATTCGCGTGAGGAACATTTTCATTTGTTCGCCGGTTGTGTTTTGGGCTTCATCGAGAATGATGAACGCATCCGAGAGTGTCCGTCCGCGCATAAAGGCGAGCGGAGCGATCTCAATGATGCGTTTTTCGAGCATTTTCGTGACCTTTTCGGCATCGACGAGATCGAACAGGGCATCGTAAAGCGGCCTTAGATATGGATCGACCTTTTCCTGTAGATCGCCTGGAAGGAATCCGAGACGCTCACCGGCCTCGACCGCAGGACGAGTCAAAATAATGCGGCTGACCTGCTTTTTGAACAGAGCATCAATTGCCATTGCTACCGCCAGATAACTTTTACCGGTTCCGGCAACGCCGATCCCAAATACAAGATCGTTCGCGGCGATCGCATCGAGATATTTGCGTTGGTTCGCCGTCTTTGGCGCCACCTGCTTCTTGCCGGCCGGGTTAAACCTGGCTTTTAGAAAATAATCGCGAAGATTGTACGAGCGATCCTCGGCGATCTGTTTGAATGCGTCGCGCAGTTCCTTGTCCGTAAACGTATTTCCCTCGGCAAACAGGTCGCCGAAGTCACGCAGAATCGTCTCGACCATATCGATGTCACGAGGATCGCCGTCTATAAGCAGTTCGTTTCCACGCGCGCCGATATTTACATCGAGAAGGGTCTCGAGATATTTGATGTTCTGATCCTGTACGCCGAAAAGTGTGTTTAATCCCTGGGGCGGAAGTTCTAGTTTTCTAAGATTGCTCAAGTTGAAAGGTTCCCGTTGTCTACAGATTTGGCCTATAAACCGAGGCTACTAGAACAGTTATCCGGTGTCAACAGATTTCATTGAACAAGCGGGTAAATCTGAGCGATCCGCTGTTTTTAAATTGGCACGACGTTTGCCTCGTACACTAGAAAACAAGCAAAGTGTCTTAAATGAATTCAAACGAGAAAGGGAAGCAATATATGTTTAAAAAGTTTATGCAACGACAAGAGGTTTTATGTCCGTTGATTTTTTCAGACGTACACGTCACAAGCCCCGGACAGACTGTGGATGCCATAACCCGGAATGAGCGGAATGAGTCGTCGTCCAGTCGGGCGACCGATCTGTATGACCGGGCAAGGGAGATATACTACCGGGGTCAGAAAAGCCGCCGGTCGCGGTCCGCCAGTATTCTTTAGAAGGAGGTTAAAGGCTATGCCGAGAGGAGATAAGGATAAATATACCGATAAACAGAAACGCCAGGCCGAGCATATTGAGGAAGGCTATATAGACGACGGTGTGTCGCGTGATGAGGCGGAAGCCAGGGCGTGGGCTACTGTAAACAAACAGGACGGCGGCGGCAAAAAAAGCGGTTCGGGACGGAAGAAGGCTAAATCGAATTAGGATTCTTCAAACGAAAAGAGGCTCGGCTCCTTCATCAATACTGAATCGACGAGGAAATATGGGAAAAGCAGGAAAAGCAAAGGTTAAAGCCGTGACGAAATCAGACACCGCCGAGCAAACCGGCGCACGGCCGGAAAATCCGATGCCTGCTCAAGGGCAGGAGCGGCCGGGAATGGAGAACGAGATGACGCCGCGGCCGCAATTCCTCGGCCCGAGTTACAAAGGTTCTGAAAAGCTGAAAGGAAAAGTTGCGCTGATAACCGGTGGTGACTCTGGCATCGGCCGCTCTGTCGCCGTCTTTTACGCCCGCGAGGGAGCGGATGTCGCCCTGGTTTATCTTCCTGAGGAGGCAGAAGATGCGAAAGAAACATTGCTTTATGTCGAAAAAGAAGGCAGGCGGGCGCTTCTAATTCCGGGCGATGTTATGGAATCTAAATTTTGCCGGGATGCAGTTGAACAAACGGTCAAGGAGTTCGGGAAACTCGACATCCTGGTCAACAACGCCGCGTATCAGCATCATCATGAGTCGATCGAAGATATTTCGGATGAGCAGTTCGAAAAAACCTTCCGCACCAATATATTCGGTTACTTCTATATGGCAAAGGCTGCGGTCAAACATCTGCCGAAAGGCGGGGCAATAGTAAATTGCGGATCGATCACTGGCCTGGAGGGTGCAAAAGAACTTTTAGACTATTCGGCAACCAAAGGTGCTATACATGCTTTCACAAAATCGCTGGCACAAAGCCTCGTCGAAAAGGGAATTCGCGTAAATTGCGTAGCTCCGGGCCCGGTGTGGACACCGCTCAATGTTGCCGACAAGAAAGAAGAGGTTGCGCACCACGGCGCCGACACACCGATGAAACGCCCAGCCCAGCCGGAAGAAATTGCCCCGGCGTTCGTCTTTTTTGCTTCGAATACAGATTCGAGTTATATAACCGGCGAGGTATTGACTCTGCTAGGCGGTGAAACGACGGCGGCTTAGCGAGTTCGTGACCGTAATAACAATCGATAATTCGATAACTATTTAATTAATCACCAAAAGGCGTGCCTGCAAGCATGTCTTTTCACGTTCCTTCTAAGCCCACTTTGCGTTTATTTATGCCGTTATGATATTCTTACTCCTTTGTAAAAACACCTATTTTCTATCTATATAGAGGAGCAATTTTATCATAATGGCTAATGAAGCAGGCGAGCAGATCGGACGTGTAGTGCAGATCATCGGACCGGTCGTGGACGTTGAGTTTAAGGATTATTTACCGCCGATCTATCAGGCATTGCGTATCACGTCGGAAGGTTTTGACGTGGAAACGACCGTCGATGTCGTATGCGAAGTCCAGCAGCACCTTGGCGAAGGCCGTGTTCGAGCGGTTTCGATGCTGCCGACCGACGGTATGGTTCGCGGGATGAAGGTCATCGACCTCGGCGGCCCGATCACGGTTCCGGTCGGTGAAGCGACTCTCGGACGCGTGATGAACGTCATCGGCGATCCGGTTGACGAGCTTGGCCCGGTCAATTCCGAAACGCGTGCATCGATCCACCGCCACGCTCCCAGCTTTGACGAGCAATCAACCAGCCTAGAATTATTTGAAACAGGTATTAAGGTTATCGATCTGGTTCAGCCGTTTCTTCGCGGCGGAAAGATCGGACTTTTCGGCGGTGCAGGTGTTGGCAAGACGGTTCTTATTATGGAACTGATCAACAACGTCGCTATCGGTTCCGAAGGCTATTCGGTGTTTGCCGGTGTCGGCGAACGCACACGCGAAGGCAACGATCTTCTGCGTGAAATGGTCGAATCGAAAGTTATCCGTTACGGCGACGCCTTCAATCACAATATGGAAGAGACCGGCGAATTCGACCTTTCAAAGGTTGATAAATC
>JACMMN010000278.1 GCA_014379075.1 Pyrinomonadaceae bacterium
CCGCATCGACCTCGATCCAAAGCCCGCCGTTCCGGTTCCGGCTTATCAGCCTCCCCAGCGAGTCGAAAATTATTGGCCGGATCATCCGCCGGACACTCTGCCAAACGGCAATGAAATAGATAACAAAATACTTCAGGAACCAGTTCCTAAACCTAAGAGAAAAAGAAGGTTCTCGCGTGCATTGGCTGCTTTCGTGGTTTTCCTCGCGGTTTTTGCCGGCGGATTGTACGCGACGCAGGCTTACCTTCGCGGATTGGGCCTGTTTAACGGCCCGGGAAATGTTCTCTCGGCCCAAACCGGCAAAGCCAATACCGACATCAACCTACGCCCTTCGCCGAACGTGAACAACGACCCGATCGGATTGGTCACCAAAAATTCGCGGGTGCGGATTGTAAAATCGCAGAATAACTGGTATCAAGTTGATGTCCTCGAACAAGGCCGCCAGCGTGATGACCAATTGGCCACAAATCGCGGATGGCTGAATGGAAAGTATGTAGATCTGGACTAAGTTAAATCCAAATTCCAAATTCCAGATTCCAGATTTCAAAAATAGTGGTTTGAATTTGGAATCTGGAATCTGGAATCTGGATTTTGAAACAAGGAGTTGAAATTTGAGTGTACTCGATAAAGTAAGGCGGTGGATAGACGGCGAATCGGCGGAACTCGTTCTCGAAAACGCCGCACGCGACGCTCAGGTCAAGCCGCGCAGCCAGGCCGAGGAATTCATCGTCAAGATCGCCCGTGCGGTTGAGAGTGTCATGCAGCGTGAAATGGTGCCGCTACCGCAGGGAACTACGATAATCCCGAGCGAATATACTATCTTTCTCAGTGACGAAGACGACAAGGAATGGCAGGGCGTAAAGCGCAAAGGCCTGGAACAGGGCCTTTATCACATCCTGGCAGAGCGTGCGAAGGAGATCTCAGGCAAGAAAAAGCTCGAGACAAAATCGTTTGTGATCGAACTCCGTGTAGACGGAACGCTCGAAAAAGGTGACGTTCGCGTCCAGCACAGTTGGGAAGATTCCGCGAGCAACAAGACCGGCGTGCTTTCTCGTCCGAAATCGAATCCGCTGCCGGCTCCGCCGCAAAATTCGGCCCCGCCGACCAGCCCGAACGTCCACATCGATCCCCAACGCTCGGCCCCGTTTACTCCGCCGCCGAATTTCACGCAACAGCGAGCATCGGCTCAAGGCCAGCCTCCGCCGACGATTTCGCAGTCCAGTATTCAGCAGGCGGTACCTCTCCCTTCGGCGGACGTCGAGGACATGACAAGCGTCCGGCAGCGCCAAGCGGAAATTTACCGGCTTGAGGTATGGATGAACGGCGTGCGGCAGAACGTGGTGCCGATCTATCAAAGGGAAATAGCGGTCGGCCGGGGCTCAAAATCGAAGCCCGTCGATATCGCACTCGCGGGCGACCCGGAGATCAGCCGGCGGCACCTCACCATCGGTACGGATGGGGCAGGTAAATTCTGGGTGGTAAACGAAGGCCGGAACGCCGCCGCGATCAATAATTACGAACTCCCGCCCGGTCAGCGTATCTCATTGACACCGGGCGTAAACCTTGCCGTTTGCAGCTATATTCTCCGCATCCAGCCGCGCTAGGGTTTGGAGTTCCTGCTTTAGCAGCCTCTTCGCTGGCGTCTAGCCGCCTAGGCGGTACTCACTACTGCTCCGCCAACTCGCGCTCGATCTGTGGCAGAAAAGTCCTTCTTAGCCTCTGCACCAAATATTGGGCCTCGCGGACCGAATCATTTGCATCGGCCAAATTGCTGTTGATCTGCGCCAGCAGTGTTTGCAGGCTTTGGCGCTCGGCTTGTAGTGCATTTCGCTTGCTCTCGCGTATTTCCTCGGTTTTTGTTGTTCCTTCGAATGCAACGCTTCTATCTATACTTTGCGGCATTGCGTCGCGCTCGATCTGGGCAAGCCGGGATCGAGACGTACCTTGTTTTTCCACCAGGTCGATCTGGAACTTTTGAAGTGTCGCCAGCCGCTGCTCAGCACGGACCAGTATTTCCAGGCCCATGACCAGCTTTTGCTGCTTTTCGCTCAAAGTCATTCCGCCGACCTTTTCGAACTTATCGACAAACTCCTTTAGCCTCTTGTTCAGCGCCTCGACTAACACCGAGATCCGGCCAAGATCAGTCGCAATATTGCCTATCGGATCGCTATATTGGAGATGCGCCGACTGCGCATTCTGTCCGTAAAGCGCACTTGTAAAAAGGAGAAATGCGGTACACAGCGTAAGAACTCTGATTTTCATAACAATTTTCCTCTTTCGAATATAGATGAACCAAAGCTAACACGAATGATAAAACGAAATTGTTTCTTTTTCGGCAGAAGCCTGACCGTAAGGTAGGGCTTTCTTTTACGCAGACAACTTTCGGCAGGCAGTGATCGCTTTCCGGTTGTCCGCCAACGGCTTTTAGCCTTGCAGGTCACGGTCCCTGCCATTTGAAAGGAAACTCGCGCCTTTCGATCTTTCCGATCACCTCGTCCAAGGCATTTTTCGCATTCAAAACAACGTCGCCCGGATACTTATATTTCACCGCATTTGTTTCAAATTCTTCAAGGTCGAGGATCTTATAGCTACCGTCTTCCCACACAAGTATGTCGATATCCAGATCGACATAATCGAGGACATTATTCTCAAACGAC
>JACMMN010000279.1 GCA_014379075.1 Pyrinomonadaceae bacterium
AGCCATAACAGGTCTCCGATACGCCGGTTCTTATGCTCAGGCGGCAATGCCAGCTCGGTATGCCGTCGAGCGTGGCGACTGGAAAGCCGCGCAGGCGCTTGAACCGCAAAAAAGTGAGATTCCTTACGCAACCGCGCTCACGTACTTCGCGCGTGCCGTCGCTGCCGCTCGAAGCAACAACGCGTCGGCAGCTGAAAAGGACGTAGCGGAACTCGCCCGTCTCCGTGACGAGCTCAAAGCGGCGAAAAACGACTATTGGGCGAGCGAAGTAGAGATCAGCCGGCTCGGGGCGGCGGCTTGGACGGCTCTAGCTCAAGGCAAACGAGACGAAGCTCTCAGCCTGATGCAGACGGCGGCCAACACCGAGGACAAGAACGAGAAACACATCGTTACCCCGGGCCGTATTCTACCCGCGCGAGAAATGCTCGGCGAGATGCTCCTGGAGCTGAAACGTCCTGCGGAAGCGCTTAAGGAGTTCGAGGCGTCGCATGCACGCGAGCCCGAACGCTTTCGAGGCTACTACGGCGCCGCCCAGGCTGCCGATCAAAGCGGTGACAAGGCGAAGGCCAAGCTTTACTATGAACGGCTGATAAAGCTTGCAGGCCAGGACAACAATGCACGATCCGAAATGGCACGGGCGCGAGCGTTCCTGGCTGCGAAGTAATGACTTCTTCCAACTTAATTGCAAGAAAAAAGGCCAGCCTATTTTAATGGCGGGCCTATAGTTCAAAGCAAATTGTTTCTTATATGCGTCGGCCGGTTGCCAACCTATAAATTAATAAAACCGCGATCGCCCCGATGATGGATGAGATGAAGCTTGGGAGCGAGCTGCCGATGTTATTGAAATTGCTTATCATTGGATAGCCGACGAATGTTCCGATGACGCCGCCGACAACCGCGCCGACAATGCCGAGTATCGTTGTCAACAGCATTCCGCCGCCGTCCGCTCCGGGCATTATCAGTTTTGCTATGTATCCTGCCAAAAAACCTAAGAGCAACCAAATTAATAGAGATACCATTATTTTTTCTCCTTTTTGTGTGAATTAAATGTTCTTGCCTTCGATTATCAATAACAAGAGTTGTGCCAATCTCGCATTCACTGGAAAATGCGTATGATCAGCCGCTGCCGTTTATTTCGAATTGCTTCTTGGGGATTGCAGTGTACTACTTTAGTTCGGTTTAAGACAATGCTTGGAACGCACAATGGTGCTAATCATCTTCAACTTCAAGCGCATTGCGAAAGGCAATTTTCACGGGAGACTTCTCCGCCCCGGCGTGAACTTGACACTTTTCACAGTGTTTGGCATCCTTTAGGTTCGCTTTTCTTTTGAAATTGGCGGACGATAGTCTCTTAGCTCAGTTGGTAGAGCATTACCTTGACAAGGTAGGGGTCAGCAGTTCGAGTCTGCTAGAGACTACCATTTACAATTTTTCGATACGATGCTTACGAAGAACTTTGCAGCTTTTATAACTACTACGACACGCTTCTAATAGTGTGTATTCGTGTTTCCTTGGAAATACAAGGCAAAGTCGCTCTTATCGAATCAAATCTGTTTAAGTAGTAGGAAGATAGTTGTTAATCGTTGATTAGTTTGAGCGGCCGCAGATGCGGAAGCCCGCGCGTAAGCAAGGGCAAATTGCGCAGGCTAAGTGTTTCGCCCTTACTAACATGCAGGCTTCTGCAAAAGAAACGATTGGCAAATATATGAGTGAATTAAACGTAAAATACGGCGAGAATCAGCGCTCTATACCTGCGCCCGCGACGGTTGGGGACGCGATCAAGGCGTTTGACCGCGACGTGCTTAAACAATCGCTGGCCGCGAAGGTCAATGGCGAGGAAGTCGACCTGAATAAACAATTGTCCGCTACGGATGAAGTTTTATCGATCGAGCCGATCCTTGCCGACACCCGCGACGGACTTGAAGTTTTGCGTCATTCAACCGCTCATTTGCTTGCTGCCGCGGTGCTCGATCTGTTTCCGGGAACAAAGCTCGGCATCGGCCCGGCACTCATGGAAGACCCGCGTTACGGGTATTTTTACGATGTTATCGCTCCGCGCACATTGACCGAAGCCGATCTGCCGGTCATCGAAAAGAAAATGAAGTCGATGGCGAAGGCGAATTTAATATATCGCCGCGAAGACATCGAGAAATCGAAGATCCTTGACATATTCGCTGAGCGCGACGAGCCGCTGAAGCGTGAACTCATCGAAGAAAAGGTAACGGATTCGGCGAGTGTTTATTACATCGACAGTTCACCGTTCATTGATTTTTGTATGGGGCCGCACGTTCCGCATACAGGGAAATTGAAAGCGTTCAAATTGCTGGCGATTGCCGGTGCTTACTGGAAAGGCGACGCCGAGAATCAGCAGATGCAGCGTATCTACGGAACCGCATTTGCTACTCAGGAAGAACTCGACGGCTGGGTAAAACAGCGTGAAGAAGCCGAAAAGCGGGATCACCGTCGTTTGGGCAAGGAACTCGATCTGTTTTCCATTTCCGATGATTATGGCCAGGGTCTGATCCTGTGGCATCCGAAAGGCGGGATCGTCCGCATGGAAATGGAGCGGCTGCTTCGTGAAGAGCTGGAGCAACGCGGTTACAGCTTTGTTTTCACGCCGCACATCGCCAAACGTGAGCTTTGGAAGATCAGCGGGCACGAAGAAAATTATGCCGACGGCATGTTCGCACCGACGAGCATCGAGGACGAGGAATATCGACTGAAGCCGATGAACTGCCCGTTTCATATCGGTATTTATAAATCGTCACCTCGTTCGTACCGCGATCTGCCGCAGAGGTATTCGGAAATGGGAACGGTTTACCGTGCCGAGCTTTCGGGTACGCTCCACGGGCTGATGCGCGTTCGCGGGTTTTCGGTCGATGACGCACATTTATTCGTGCGTCCGGATCAGGTCAGCGTAGAAGTCGCGGATTGTCTGGATTTTGCTATCAAGGTTTTCGATACTTACGGATTTACAAAGGTAAAATTCGAGCTTTCGGTTCGCGGCGGCGCGGAAAATAAAGGTTATCTCGGGGCCGACGAAGATTGGTTAAGTGCAGAAGAATCGCTGGCGACCGCATTAAAGGAACGGAATATTTCATATGAGCGGATAGAAGGCGAAGCGGCATTTTACGGACCTAAGATCGATATCAAGATCGAAGACGCCATCGGACGCATTTGGCAGCTTGGGACGATCCAGCTTGATTTCAATCTGCCGGAGCGTTTTGAGCTGGAATATACCGGCGATGATAACTTAAAGCATCGGCCGTTTATGATTCACCGTGCTCTGTTCGGCTCCATAGAAAGATTCTTTGGGGTTCTGATCGAGCATTACGCTGGTGCGTTCCCACTTTGGCTCGCCCCGGTTCAGGTAACTGTGCTGCCGATCACCGACCGAATCAACGATTACGCGGAAAAAATCGCGAAAGATTTGAAGGAAGCCGGTTTTCGGGTTGAAGCGAACACGAAAAGTGATAAAATCGGTGCGAAAATACGGGATGCTCAAATGCAGAAAATACCGTATATGCTGGTTTTAGGTGACAAGGAACTGGACGAATCGCTCGTCGCGGTTCGGGAAAGGAAGCAGGGAGACATCGGCGCGATGACTCTCGCAGAGTTTAAAGAGATGATCGTGCAGCAAAAGCTGCGTCGAAGTCTCTAAGAGGCAATTAGCAAAAGGAGGCTAATATCGCAAGAAGATTTGGTGGAAATAGAAATCGCCCGCGTTTTCGCGAGCCGCTGCATCGTACAAATGAACGCATCCGTGTGCCGTCGGTACGTGTTGTGACAGAAGATGGTGAAGCTTTTGGGGTTATGGACACGCGGGATGCGGTTGCAAAAGCTCGTGAAATGGGACTAGACCTCGTCGAGATCGCGCCGAACGCCAAGCCGCCCGTGTGTAAGCTTATCGATTACGGAAAGTTCTTGTATGAGCAAAAGAAAAAGGCTCATGAAGCGAAGAAAAAACAGGTCACGGTGCAGGTAAAAGAGATCAAATTCCGTCCCGGAACGGACGATCACGATTATGATTACCGCAAGGAAAATGCCCGTAAATGGCTCAGCGACGGAGATAAAGTTAGAGCGGCCATCGCTTTCCGCGGACGAGAAATGACGCACCGGGAACTTGGGGCAAAGATTTTGAAGAAATTGACGGCTGACTTGGCCGATCTGGCGGACGTGGAAGTTTATCCGAAGATGGAAGGCTACCAGATGTTCACCATCTTTTTACCCAAAAAGGCGAAGGTAGCCGAAAAGAAAACGGCTCCGGCTCCGGTTAAAAAAGAAGACGGCGATTTGAGAAAGGCCCCGACCAAAGCCGCGAAAGAGGCGGCCGATGCCAAGAAAGAGGCCGAAACGGTCGCGGTTGAACCGGTTGGAACGCTCGCTGTCGCATTAAAAGCCGCCGAAAAGAAAACCGAAGGGGCGGAAAAGAAAAAGAAAGCTGCCGCAGCTAAGAAAGAAGCGGAACAGCCGGCCGCAGAAGAAGCAGCCGAGGAAACGGTTGAGCCTTAAAAAAAAGATTGTCCGCATTTGCGGATTAGTTGGAAAGATAGGAGAGAAGAGTAATGCCAAAATTAAAAACACATAAGGGAGCGGCGAAACGTTTTCGCTCAACGGCCAGCGGCAAATTCAAACGCGGCCATTCGCACGCACGCCACATTCTGACGAAGAAAACCAGCAAGCGTAAACGCAACCTGGACATCGACGTCATGGTATCCGAAGGCGACCAGAAACGCGTCGAGAAAATGCTGCCGTACGGCCGGAAATAAGGATAAAGGCGAAAGGATAAAGGATAAAGTTAGGAAAATACTTTCCTTTTTCTTTCGAGTGATTGAAAGGAGTGAATTATGCCTAGAGCAAAACGTGGTAATAAACGCTTAGAGAAGCGTAAAAAAATATTAGCCTTAGCA
>JACMMN010000037.1 GCA_014379075.1 Pyrinomonadaceae bacterium
AGCAGCAGCTAAGGCCGAGCCGAGCGCAAAGGTGAAGGCGATCACAAAATTCGTGTTTATGCCCATCAGCTTTGCCGATGTAATATTGAATGAAACTGCCCGCATCGCCTTTCCGATCTTGGTTTTATAGATGATCCATTGCAGAAGCCCCATAAGCAGCAGAGAGATCACGAAGATCATTATCTGCGACGTCGAAATGGTAGCATTGCCGAACAGCGTGAAGTTTTCCACTGGCAAAAGCTGCGGGAACGAACGCGGAGTCGGCGAGAAAATGAAAATGAACAGGTACTCGATCAACAGCGACATGCCGATCGCCGTGATGAGCGTGGTCATTTTCGAAAACTTGCGGACCGGGCGGTATGCAAAACGCTCGATCGCCATTCCGATCGCCGCCGCTATCGCCATCGCGCCGACGAGCGTGACGACGAAACCGAACGCCGACGGGTTCGCGGCAAATCCCATCGCCGTGGCAATAAAAAAACCGGCGTAGGCGCCGACCATGTAAATATCGCCGTGGGCGAAATTGATAAGCCGCAGAATGCCGTAAACCATCGTGTACCCAAGCGCGATCAGCGCATAGATCGACCCGATAGTTAAGCCATTTATTAGCTGCTGAACAAAAGTGTCCATATGTGAGTTTAGAGAGTTGCGGGTTCATCGAGTTTTTAAAGTTAGAAGAATTTTCACTCTCCGAACTCTATAAACTCAATGAACCCTCTGAACTATCTAGTCGCGTTTGAAGCTGCGTTCGTATTGGTAACGGCCGTTGAATTCATGTTTGTGTTTGAATTCATCGCGTTCGAATTCGATGCCGCGGTAGTCGCTGGCGGCGTCATTCCTTCGGGATAGATGGTTTCCTTGAAGGTAAATTTGCTTTGAGCAGGTGTTAATTCCAAGACTACGGCCGGCTTGACTGCATTGCGGCTTCCGTCAAGAGTAATTGCACCGGTAACGCCCGCAAAATTCTTGGTCGCGTTGATCGCTTCCTTCAGTTTCGCGCTGTCGGTTCCGCCGGCACGCTTGATAGCATCGGCCAAAACCTTTGCCGCGTCATATGCCAACGCCGCCAATGAATCCGGCGCGGCACCGAATTTTGCCGTGTAGTTTTTAACGAAATTCTGGATCTCGGGAGCCGGATTATCCGCCGAATAATGATTCGAAATATATGCTTTATTCAGGGCCTCGCCGCCGAGCTTCCAGAGTTCAGGCGAATCCCAGCCGTCGCCGCCGAGAAGCGGCATGTTCATCCCGAGCTCGCGGGCTTGACGAGCGATAATAGCAACTTCGCCGTAATAGCCGGGAATGTAAATAACATCCGGATTCTGTCCGCGCATTGCGGTCAGCTGGCCTTTGAAATCCTGGTCACGCTGAGCGTATGTTTGTTTCGTAATTACCTTTCCGCCGAGCTTGGTGAATTCTTCTTCGAAAAATTGCGTCAGGCCTTTGCTGTAATCCGAGCTGTTGTCGCCGAGAACTGCGGCTGTTTTCGCCTTTAATGTGTTGGCGGCGAATTTCGCCATTACCGAACCCTGGAAAGGATCGATGAAGCAGACGCGTGAAATGTAATCGCCGACTTCCGTTACTTTCGGATTGGTCGAAGAAGGTGTGATCATCGGAATTTTCGCTTCCTGTGCAACCGGTGCGGCGGCCAGCGAATTCGACGAGGCGACCTCGCCGAGAACCGCGACGACCTTGTCCTGATTTATCAATTTGGAGATAACTGTTTTGGCCTTTTCAGGTGTTCCCTGATCGTCCTCGAAGATCATTTCGAGCTTCTTGCCGTTCACGCCGCCAGCGGCATTGATTTCCTCAAAAGCCAGTTGGATGCCGTTCTTGGTCGAGACTCCAAAACTAGACGTCGCTCCGGTCGTGTCGCCGTAAACGCCGACGCGGATCGTGTCGCCGGTCGGAGCAACCGTTCCGTTACTGCTTTTATCGACGCACGCGAAAGTGCACAAAATTGAAAATACCAGGCTAAGGCTTAAAAAAACTCTTTTCATAGATACCTCTTCGATTAAATTTGGCTTTGAATGTGGAATACAATACACCGTCCGGTTAATACGCCGCTTTATAGGAAAAGTTGCTGACGGAGAGCGTTTTACAATTCTGTTAACTGAATATACAAAACGCCATTATACCTAATTCGGTTAGCATGTCGAGTTTCTATCGGTTAAAATCGCGTGGAAAGTCAATAATTAGCAAGCTGCGATGGAGGAAGATTTGACCCGCGAAATACGCGAAAAGTTGCGAAAAGCGATTAGTCCAAAGTTTTTCCTCGGGCTTTCGCGTATTTCGCGGGCAAATTTCCTAAACTTTTAAATATCAATATGGACTCGAACGAACTCAACAAATTTGGCGACATGCCCGCCGAAGATTTTCGCCGGTACGGTTATCAGATCGTCGATTGGATAGCCGATTATTTCGAGAATATCGAGAAACTTCCAGTCTTGTCGCAGATCGAGCCGGATTGGCTGAAGGATAACTTGCCCGCCTCCGCGCCTGAAAAAGGCGAGGATTTCGGCGATATTTTCGGCGATGTTGAAAAGCTGATCCTGCCTGCCGTCACGCATTGGAATCATCCTAATTTTCACGGCCTTTTTTCGACATCGACCAGCAGCGTCGGTGTTTTCGGCGAAATGCTGTCGGCCGCGTTCGATATGAAGGCAATGCTTTGGCGGACAGCTCCCGCATCGACCGAACTCGAAGACGTCGTGCTCGATTGGCTGCGGCAGATGATGGGCTTGCCCGAT
>JACMMN010000280.1 GCA_014379075.1 Pyrinomonadaceae bacterium
CATCCGGGCGACGCTTCCGCAGTCGGATGCGGACCGCAATCTTGTGGTCAAAGCGGTGATCGATATCAAAAATGTCACCGCTCAGCCTGCATCAACCCTGACGCTCCGGATCGGGTCGAGCGCGGACGTGACGGCGGTCACCATCAACGGATCTCCGATTGACTTTACAAAGGGCGAGGAGAAGGTAAACTCTGCGACCAGCCTGCAGCGTATTGTTCTGCGAATGCCGTCGGTACAGCCGAACGCCGCCGTTTCGGTTTCGGTCGATTACAAATTCAATGTTAAGGACAATTCAGGGGTAAATGCGATCTCGCCGGCCGGATCGCAGTTCCTTCCAACTTCATTTTGGTATCCCACTCCGAACAGCTGGTATTTTTCCCGTGGTGCGGATTTCGCTCCGTTTTCGCTGTCGGTTTCCGGATCTCAGGGGGATTTTGTAACTTCGGGCGACAAGCGATCTGGCGAGGCCGTCTTTACGCAGAAATTGAACGGACAGCCGTTTTTCGTTTCGGGAAGCTGGGATACAGTAAATGCGAATGGCGTTTCCGTTTCCGTGCCGAAGGGTTTGGGGGCGGAAGAACAGAAACGGGTTTCAGAGTTGGCGGCCGTTGCGTCCGAAGCAAAGGCTTTTACGGCAACACTTCTCGGTGCTGCACCTGATGTGCCAATCAGGATCGTTACGGTCAGGCGAGGCGGAGGATTTTCGGGCGGCGGGACAATTTTTGTCGATGATGCTGTACTTCGGCGAAGCAAGATCGATTCCCAGACTGCTATGAACATCGCCGACGCGATGGCAAAGTTGTGGCTGGGGAATGCGGTTGCGGTAAACGGCGACGGTTTTGGCGTAATACGCGAAGGCCTCGCGAAATATATAGCGACGCAGTTTATCGAGAGCAAATACGGCAAGGATATTGCCGATGTCGAACGCCTGCGGCAGCGGACCGCTTACGCGGCCGTGGTTCGGCGAGATTCGCCTTTGAATATCGCATCGCCGCTTGACGATTATTATTATCCCGAAGTCGGCAATAAAGGTGCGATGGTCTGGCGGTTGATGGCGAAAAAGGTTGGGCAGGACGAGATGTTTGCCTCGATCCGAAGTTCGATGAAGGACGGAAATCTGACTCTTGCCGAATTCCGGGCGGCAAACCCGGCCAACAAGGAATTTCTCGATCAAATGCTCGATCAGGTAACGGAAACTAACCTACGAGCCGGCCTGCCGCAGATCACAGGCGGTGAAGCGAAGATCAACTTGCTAAACACAGGCAGTATCGATGTTACGGTCAATGTGGCAGCCTTGTTGGCGAATGGTGAGCGAATGTCCGCCCCGGCGACGATCCGCGCAAAAAGCTTTGGCGAGGTCGTGTTCCGGACAGCGAATAGGATAAACCGTGTCGAGATCGATCCGGAAAAATATTATCCCCAGACGGAATACTCAGACGATGTCGCTCCGCGCGAGATAACTGATAACGATCCGCTGTTAGCCGTAAAGCGGTCTTTCGATAAGCAGGAGTTCTCCGCCGCCGAAGCGACTGCCCGTACTGTGCTGAGCGATGTGCCGCGGTTCGATGATGTTCGTGTCCTGCTTGGCCGATCGCTCCTTGCTCAGAATAAGAACGCAGATGCCGAGCGGGAATTCCGCGCCGTTCTGGATGAGAAACTGCCGTCATCGCGAAGTTTGGCATGGGCGAACGTGGGTTTAGGCGAGATCGCCGCCAAGTCGGGCCCGTCCGCCGCGGCCGTGAAGTTTGCCGAGGCCGCTATTCTGGCCGATGCCGAATACGGGGCCAGCCTGGCCGCGAGGGCTGTCAGGAACCGTCTGAATGCCGTGTCGACGGCGGACGAATCGGTAAAGGCATTCTTTGTCCAGTTCGACAAGGCCGCCACCTCAAACCGTAAAGCCGAACTCGAGGCCCTTACCGTCGCGGGGGATGTTACACGGTTTACATCGGGAATTTCGGGCCAGGCCGTCGAATGGAAGACTCAGGTTCTGCAAATCGACAAGATCAACGCCGGCAGCGTCTTGGTGGAAACGACGCTGACGATTAAGCTCCTCAACAAGGAAGTCGAGACCGGAACGGCGGTTTTTCGGCTGGCAAAAATAGGGTCGGGCTGGAAGCTAAGTTCGGTGGATATTTTTGAGGTGAGGTGATTAAGTTTAAGATATTATGACATTACTTCTAAAAGAAATCGTGTTTATCGTCTTTTGTCTTGTCCTGTGTGTTCAGGGTATAGATGGCCAAAAATCCGCTAAGAAGCGAGCAGATATGGAGCATCTGAAGGGGAAGTGGGTTATCAGTGAGAAGGAAAGTACTTTCGGTCAGAGAGAAAATGGTAAGTCCAAGAGTTATCAAATTGACATCTCGTCGGTAGGCCATGAGTTCTCAATCAGGCATAGATACGATTATATAAATCAACCGATTGATAAACATTATTCGATTTTTGCCGATGGTCGTGGAGAGAAGAATGGTGAGGTGAAGTCAAAAACAAAGTGGAGCAAAAACAGGTTGATTCGAAAATTCAGTTATAAGACTAATTTCGGATGGACGGATGTTACTGAAGAATATCAGTTATCTGAGAACTCGAACAGATTAGTTTTTGAGTATAGAGCGGATTCTAAAATGTCGATGCTTCAGCATTACTCCCGATTAGTATTTTCACGAAACTAGTACCATGACGGACGCTGAATTGCTTTCGCGGGCGCGGAACATAAAACTTTTGCTGATGGACTGCGACGGCGTTCTAACGGATGGCCGTCTTCATTTTTCAGCGGAAGGCGAGACGATAAAGGTTTTCCACGCCCGCGATGGGCAGGGAATTGTTGATTGGCACAAAGCCGGCTTTAGGTCCGGCATAATTTCGGGCCGAAATTCGCCGATCGTCGAAATGCGAGGCCGGCAGCTTGGCATAGAGTTCATCTCTCAGGGACGAAAGGAGAAGGTGTCAGCCTTTCACGAACTGATTGCCGCTGCTGGCGTTGAACCTCGCGAGGTTGCCTTCATCGGCGACGATACGCCCGATGCTGAGGTAATGCCGCTTGTCGGGCTTGCGGTTGCCGTGAGTGACGCACATAGCTCCGCAAAGGCCGCAGCGCACTACATCACCCAACTCAAAGGCGGACGCGGAGCGGTTCGTGAACTAATAGATCTATTGCTCGACGTAAAAAAAGGTTGATCTCACTACTCCCGGCTATGGTATTATTCTCAAAAAAGCGGGCGTAACTCAGTGGTAGAGTGTCAGCTTCCCTCGCGACGAGTCGCGAGTTCGAGCCTCGTTGCCCGCTCCAGCACGAATGAATGCCGGCTTATGTATATCGACGACTTTAAATGGCTTCCGAGCATTCTTGATAAAGTTGAAGGTAAACATCAAGTTTCGCAAGATGAAGTTGAAGACGTTTTCTTTAATCGGCCGCGCTATCGTTTTGTTGAATCTGGACATCAGAAAGGTGAAGATGTTTATTCGGCAGGTGGCCAAACTGAGGGAGGGCGTTACCTAATCATATTTTTTATTCACAAGGTATTGAATACGGCTCTAATTTTGAGCGCTCGGGACATGGATAAAAAGGAACGAAAGCGTTATGAGCGAAAATAGAAAAACTAAACTTAGCAGCATTTCGCGGGCGGCGACCTTGGAGCAAATCGGCGAATTTTGGGATACGCACAGTTTGGACGACCATTGGGGCGAGACCCGTGAGGCCGATTTCACAGTCAGGGCGTTGCAGCGGAGGCGTATTACCGTTGATCCGATACTTTATCAGGAGCTCGAAGCTGAAGCGAATATTCGAGGGGTCGTTCCGGAAACTTTGGCTAACTTGTGGCTGGCTGAAAAGCTGCATGCGTCCAAGTAATACTTTTGACGAGCGCTCATCTCGTTGGTAGAGTGTCAGCTTCCCTCGCGACGAGTCGCGAGTTCGAGCCTCGTTGCCCGCTCCAGATTCGAGTAAAGCATTTTGCGTCAGGCAGGGATCAAGAAATAGGAGATCATCGTAATGCTCTACGCAATTGTTATTGAAAAGGGGGAAATAATTATGCCGCCTACGTTCCGGATCTGCTCGGATGTGTAGCTACCGGTGAGACAGTCGAAGAAACTGAAAGGGAGATCAGAGACGCGATTGACCTTCATCTTCGCGGAATGCGGGAGGACGGGTTACCTATTCCACAGCCGAGTGTCCGGGTTGAATATATAGACCTCGCGGCATAGTCATTGACTCGATGCCCCCTTTAACTGCCACAAAACACTTGATCTCAGAAGTTTGTGAATTTTGTGCCAAGTCCGCTTGACAAAGTTTAAGCCTTCGGGCAAACTCGTTAATTGCCCCTCAAGCAAGTTATTTAACACGGAATTAAAGTTAAAGAAAATTGCTGAGTGTGCTTGACAACCGAAAATGCATCTGTATAATCGGTAGTTTCGCTCAGGGAAACCAAAGCGAGTTAGAAAAGAAGTTGATATTTGAAAACTAGATATGTGAGTCCATGTGTTAATTCATATAGAACAACAAAAAGTCCAATAGACTTCGGTTTATTGGCAACGATGAACTAGGAAACTAACGAGAGTTTGATCCTGGCTCAGAATCAACGCTGGCGGCGTGCCTCAGACATGCAAGTCGAACGATTAAAGCTCTCTTCGGAGAGTGTATAGAGTGGCGCACGGGTGAGTAACACGTAAGTAATCTACCTTTGAGTGGGGAATAACAGTCGGAAACGACTGCTAATACCGCATAATGCAGCGGCATCGCAAGATGACAGTTGTTAAAGGAGCAATCC
>JACMMN010000038.1 GCA_014379075.1 Pyrinomonadaceae bacterium
GCATCCGCACTAACGGAGAGGTAGCCTAATTGGTAAGGCAGTAGTCTTGAAAACTACCGCGAGTGATCGCTTGCAGGTTCGAGCCCTGTCCTCTCCGCCATTTTTTTATTTTAGATTTGCGATTCTGGATCGCAGATCTTTTTTTGCGTTTACCAAAAGCTTGACCGAAAGGAAGGACTAAAAACACCTGGCGGAAACAGTCGGCGGAAGTTATGAGAACAATTTTTTTACTGCCTGCTGCGACTGACAACTGCTACGCCCACTGAAAGCCTACCCAACGCTAAGACATCTGCCTATGATCGAAAGTTTTCCTTGATTTAATTTCCTGTTTTGATATACCTTGAAAATGAATGAATATTCATTCAGGGTTTGTTTCATGTGAGGTGAAACAAAACAGATCGTTTCGGTTCAAAATAGATAACCCAAAAAGTCATATGTCTCGCAGTGCACGTTCAAATACACCGGTCAGGGCAGCGGTTAGCGACAAACGCGAGGCGATACTGCGCGCGGCGACAAAAGTGTTTGCCCGCAAGGGTTATTTTAGTTCGAAAGTTTCCGACATTGCCGGCGAGGCCGGAATCGCCGATGGAACGGTCTATTTATATTTTAAGAGCAAGGACGAGATACTGCATTCGATCTTCGACCGGGCGATGGCCGAATTTATTTCGGAAGGCAAGAAAGAGCTGGCTGAAATTTCGGAGCCGGAAGCGAAACTGCACCGCATTGCCGAGCTTCACCTGGAAAAGCTCGGTGCCGACCGCGATATGGCTATCGTTTTTCAGGTCGAGCTTCGCGGTTCGACCAAGTTCATGCGGGAATTTTCAGCCGCAGGATTTGCGGAGTATCTCGACATAATCCGCGAGACGATAGACGAAGGGCAGAAATCGGGCGTCTTCCGTAAGGATCTGAAGCCGGTCGTTTGTGCCAAGATCCTATACGGAGCGCTAGATGAAATGGTCACGAACTGGATACTTTCGAGTAAGTCCTATCCGCTGGCGCCGATGGCAGGCGAGGTTTTGAAGATCTTTTTCGGAGGAGTGATGGAGAAATGACCGGAAACGTAACCGACCGGCCGCCATTCATGCGAAAACCTCCGGGCCGCGGCCTGCCGCTGCTTGCCGAAGAACCGCGGACGCTTGCAGGGCTGTTCGTCCAGGCGGTTAAAAAACATAACAGGCCGGACGCCCTGAATTTCAAAAGCCATGGCGCGTGGAAGGCGATCTCATCCGCCGAAATGCTGGAGCGGGCAGGGAATATAGCGCTCGGCCTTTATTCGCTCGGCCTTCGCAAAGGCAACAAGGCGGCAATCATTGCCTCGAATTCACCTGACTGGACGTTGATGGATGCCGGCTGCCAGCTTGCCGGTGTGATCGATGTTCCGATATACACGACCCTCGCCCCACAGTCCGTGCAGTACATAATCAACGATTCCGAGGCTAAAATTTTCTTTATACAGGATAAGGCCGCGTTTGAGCGGATCGAGGAAATTTTGGTTGGCTGCCCAACGATCGAAAATCTCGTCCTTTTTAAGATCGACAGGGTGGAATTGGATAGCGCGATCTCGCTTGAAAAATTGGAGGCCGACGGCGCGCGTTTGAGAGACGAAGATCCGTCATTGTTGGAAAGTTTGACGGAAGAGATAAAGCCGGGTGACATCGCCACTCTGATCTACACGAGCGGCACGACCGGCGAGCCTAAGGGCGTTATGCTGACCCACACGAACATCATTTCGAATGTTATCGATGCGGGTGAGAAATATACATTCCGCAACGATGACGTGCCGCTTTCGGTCCTGCCGCTGTCGCATATTTTCGAACGTTCGGCTATGTATCTTTACATCTTGAACGGCATGGCGGTACATTACGCAGAATCGGTCGATAAGGCCCCGGACAATCTTCGCGAGGTCCGCCCGACAATACTAGTAGGTGTGCCGCGGATCTTCGAAAAGGTTTACGCGCGGGCTAAGTTAAAGGCCGCCCAAACGGGCGGGAACAAGGAAAAGATATTCGATTGGGCGATCGAGATCGCGAAAGAATACGCGCTTCGAAAGGATAAACGGCAATCGATACCGTTTTTGCTCCGCTTAAAACACAAGGCCGCAGACACCTTTGTTTATTCGAAATTCCGGGCGTTTTTCGGCGGCCGATTAGATGCTTGCTTTACCGGCGGAGCCGCTCTGCCCGACGATATTTACCTTATTTTTACGGGGGCGGGAATTTCGATCTATCAGGGATACGGGCTGACCGAGACTTCGCCCGTAATTACTTCGAGTAATCCTATAGATGTAAGGTTGGGCAAGGTCGGCAAACCGATTCGCAACATGAAGGTCCGTATCGCGGCAGACGGCGAGATCGAAGCCACGGGGCCGGCAGTAATGCTCGGTTATTACAATAAACCGGACGCGACACGTGAGGCATTTACCGAAGATGGATGGTTTAAGACCGGCGATATCGGCGATCTGGATGAAGACGGTTTCCTGTGCATTACCGACCGTAAAAAGGAGCTTTTCAAGACCTCCGGCGGCAAATACATAGCACCGTCGCCGATAGAGCAAATGATAAGATCGTCGCGGTTCGTAAACCAAGTTGTACTTGTCGGCAACGAGAGAAAGTTTGCCGCCGCCTTGATCGTTCCCAATTTCGAGCAGCTTGCGTCTTATGCAAAGATCAAGCAACTGGATATAAAGACGCCCAAGGATTTTTGTGAAAGCCCCAAGATAATCGATCTGCTCGAACGCCAGATTGACGGCTTGACGCAAAATCTTTCGCGGTATGAAAAGGTCAAAAGGATCGCCTTCCTGGAAAATGAATTTACGGTCGACGGCGGCGAATTAACGCCTACGCTCAAGATCAAGCGGCGTGTCGTCGATGAGAAATATAAGGATATTATCGATAAGATCTATGCCGAGGCATAAGGCTGGAACGCGGGCATCAATTCAATAAAGCACTTTCGTCGGCAAACCACTCCCGAACCCGCCGATCGCCTGCCGGGCAGTTCCGCTGGCGATCTCGAGGATCGTCATGGCAATGCTCTTTTTGGCTTTGTCCACTTCAACAATATCGTAAGGCTCGAGCATTATGTCCTTCTGCCCGCCTTTTTTTATGAGGTCGTAGTTCGCCGTAATTATCTCCCGATCCTTTGAGTTTGCTTTCAAGCGATAGATCTTTATGTCTTTTGTTTTCGCTTCACGGCGAACACCGCCGATCTTTGCAATTGCTTCCGACAGGGACAAACCGCCTTCCTTCAAGAAAATCCCCTGCGGCGTCATTACTTCGCCTGTCATGTATACCGGTGCCGCCTTCTGCACGACGACCACGTCGCCGGGATAGATAAGCGGGTTTGCCTCTTCTTTGCCTAGCCGCAAACTGCTGAGACTGTACATCCGCGAAGGCACGTCGAGGCCGCCATCGCCGGCTTCTGCCTTCCAGTCGTTTTCCGTGTCAGCCTCCGTACAGATCGGCTTCCGGGTGCGAAATACCTGGATCATGCCGCCCGCTTCTTCAGTAACGCCGCCGGAAAAAGAGAGCAGTTCGAGCAGCGTAGATTTTCTAGTCAATACGACCTGCTGCGGCGTACGAACCTCTCCGTAGATCGTCGCCGGAGGCCGACTGTTCCGCTGCGTCACGCGCAGGCTCAGCTGAGGAGTTTTAAGGTATTTGGAGAGGAGCTTGACAACTTCGGTTCGCAGGTCGCGTTCGGTCAGGCATTTTGCGATGACCGGTTTTTCGAAAAACGGGACCTCGATCTTCCCGTCTTCATTGATCGTCGCTACAAAATCGAATTGAGATTCGCCGAGCACTTTGCCGGTGATCTCATCGCCCGGCCCCAGCAGATATCCTTTTTGAACATCGGCGTCAAGAGGAATATCCTGTGCTAAAGCTGCCTGAAACAGGCAAAGCGACGCAGCCAATAAAAATAAAAACCTGAAACGCATGAACAATACCTCAATTCGGAATTCGGAATAACGGGACTAAGAATAACTCACAAGTGTCTATGATTCAACTTTTCGCCGGTCTGGTTGTACACTCATAAATAAAGGTTTAACGGCGTTCGTGTCGAGATTTAATATTGACAGGATGTCTTTGAGCAATGTAATTTCGAATAATAAAGGTTTTGTCGAGAGTGAATAAATAAGTGAAAGAGCAAAATCCGGTGTCGGAACAATTGTGGTTCTTGCGTCGCCCAATTCAGTTTTTGGGAGACCTTTCCGTGTTGTGCTCAGCTTTTCTGCTGGCCTGCCTTCCGGCCATAAATATCCGTATCGACGAGGGTTATTTCGACCGCGCTGTGACACAGCTTCCGTTCGTCATATTCGTTCAATTCGCCTCTCTTTTTCTCGTCGGCGCCTATTCGATACTTTGGCGGTACATCAGCCTTGACGACATAAAGGTCTTTCTAAAAGCCGCCTTTATATCTGGTGTCATTCTGATCGCCTTCCGCTTTCTGCTTGTTTTCACCAACTTCAATCTTTGGCAGGTTCCGATATCCGTAATTTTTATCGATACTGTGTTGGCATTCGGGGGCATGTTAGGCCTCCGCGTTCTGCGTCGATTCGTTTATGAATTAACCGATAAGAACACAGAGTTTAGCGGCAAACGGCGGCTCAAGAGGAAGGCCGCCCTCCTCGTCGGTGCTGGCAGGATGGGAGCTACGCTGGTAAAAGAGATGAAGGGACGCGCGGACGCGGAACTCGAAATTCGCGGTATCGTCGATGATGATTCCAGAAAGAAAGGCGGCAGCGTCAGCGGATTCAAAGTATTGGGCACTACCCACGACCTCCCGCGTCTGGTCGACGAACTCAATATCCGGCAGATCGTTATCGCGATCGACCACGCACAGGGAAAGGACATCCGGCGCATCCTGGATATGTGCACCGCGATCCCCGTTAAGGCCCAGATCATCCCCAGTTTGAATGAGATAGCTCATGGCCGGATCTCCATCAGCCGCATCCGCGACGTCCAGATCGAGGATCTGCTCGGCCGCGATCCGGTTCAGCTTGACGACAAGAACCTGCACGATTTTCTGACTGACAAGACCGTAATGGTCACGGGAGCGGGCGGTTCCATCGGTTCCGAACTGATACGGCAGATAATCAATTACAAGCCGAAGACGATCCTCCTCGTTGAACGGGCCGAATTCTTTTTATTCCAGATCGGCCGCGAACTGGCGTCGGAGTTCGATATCGATTGCGTTCCGCTGATAGCCGATGTCGGCGACGAGCCGCGGATGCGCGAGATCTTCGAAAAGTTCCGGCCCGAAGTGATCTTCCATGCCGCAGCTCACAAACATGTTCCGCTAATGGAATCGAATGCGTCGGAAGCGATAAAAAACAACGTCTTTGCTACGCGCGGCCTCGGAGAACTGGCGGGTGAGTTCAAGGTCAAAGATTTCGTATTGATCTCGACCGATAAGGCCGTGAACCCGACATCCGTTATGGGAGCGTCAAAGCGGGTTGCGGAGATCGTGGTACAGGATCTCAACCATACCTACGAAACCAATTTCATGGCCGTCCGTTTCGGAAATGTGCTAGGCTCCGCGGGGTCGGTGGTACCGATCTTCCGCGAACAGATACAGAAGGGCGAAGCGATCACCGTAACCGACAAGGAAATGACGCGGTATTTTATGACGATCCCGGAAGCATCGCAGCTTGTTCTGCAGGCCGGAGCGCTCGGATCGGGAGGCGAGATATTTATACTCGATATGGGAAGCCCGATCAAGATTCTCGACCTCGCTGAAGATATGATACGTCTTTCCGGTTTGACACCGTACGAAGACATCGACATCGTCTTTACCGGGGTCCGGAAGGGAGAAAAGCTTTTTGAGGAATTGGAAATAAGCGGCGAAAACCTGGTGAAGACCCACCACCCGAAAATCTTTATCGGCAAGATCGCGACGTATTCGAAAAACGACGTATCGCGGATCCTTGCCGATTTTCAAATTGCCGTCGAAACCCGCGACGACGACGGGATCCGCCGCATTTTCAACACCGTAGTGCCGGAAGCCAAGATCGAGGAAAAGGCTTCGCCCGTTGCCCTAAAAGCCGCTGCCGCCGGCGACGAAAAGCGTTTCGCTCCGCCGTCAAAACTGGGCCTAGCGGAAAAATAAGTCTTCATTTATGAAGCACATACATGAGCGACATCATCAGATTCGGCGTCAGTATTGACGAAGCATTGCTCGAAAATTACGACCGGTTTATTGCCGATCGTGGTTACGCAACAAGGTCGGAAGCTCTTCGCGATCTGATCCGCGATGCACTTATTCAACAAAAGATCGAGGCCGGATCGAATGTCCGGGCACTGGGCAGCCTAACGCTGATCTATGACCACCACGCCCGGAATCTGCTGCAGGAAATGGCCGAAATTCAACATGATTTTCATCAACTGATCCTGTCTGTTATGCATCTTCATGTCAGCCATGACGATTGCATGGAAGTCATCGCTCTGAGCGGAACCGTCTCGGACATCGTCAAACTTTCCAACTGCCTCTTAAGCCTAAAGGGAATCAAAAACGGCAAGCTGTTCTTAACCGTTCCTTCGTCGGGCATCACAAATTCCTAAAACCTCTGAATCCAAGTTCCAGATATCGCCGAATTCTACTGTGTTACTATTATACAATTCGTGTTACGAACTATTTCTGGATTCAGGAGAAGGTTATGAAGAAAAGTCGGGTTTTTCATTCGATCGGTTGGGCCGGAAAGTTATTGGTGATGCTATTTTTTTTAGTTTTGAGCGTAACCGCCCAGGATATGCGAACGGTTTCGGGCGTTATCGTAACGCAGCAGTTCGAGAGAGTCCCGAATGCTGCGATCGAGGTGGAAACCGCCAACGGAAAGCTGACTTATGTGACAGATGAAGAAGGGACGTTTACGCTTGAAGTCCCGGCCGGGCCGATCTCAGTCAAAGTTTCGGGCCGAAATATATCGCCCATCGATTTTAATTTCGCCGCTTCGGACCGGCTCGATGATGTTCAGTGGAAGATCTCTTACATTGTTCCGCCGATAACTGAAAGCGTGACGATCGAGGATGACGCATTGGGGCCGGATATCGAACGGCGTAACGACACGATCTATAAAAACTCGCTGTTTGCACGCGATGACCAGCTTATTTTCACCTTAAACGCAGGAATCAACGCTGGCCAGCACGAAGGCGGCGGCAAATCTCTGGAAATTCGACGGTTCGGATTTAACACCGATCACGGCGGTGTGAACGGCGGATTGAAAATTCTGGTAGATAACTTTCAGCAAAATCAAGGCACGCAGGGACATGGCCAAGGTTATCTTGGAAACCTGAAATCGCTTTCGCCGGAATTGGTCCAGAACGTGTCGATCATCAACGGCCCGTTTTCGGCTGCCTACGGCGATTTTTCCGGTCTCGGCGTCGTGCAGATACGATTAAAAGAATCGCTGCCGCAGCAATTCATCGCTCGGATTCAAGGCGGCTCCTTCAACACGTTTCGTGGATTTTTTGCCTACAGCCCTGAATTGAAGAATGCGGACGCTTTCATCGCGTACGAGCCGAGCTACACCGACGGCCCGTTGACAATCCACTTGAATACCGGCGTGACAATATTTCGGGCAACTACACCTATAATTTCAGCGACACGCACGCTTTGGGCCTAAAGCTTAATATTGGCCGGAATAATTTCTTTTCGTCCGGGCAAATTCCGCTTGATGAAGTAAATGCCGGGCGGC
>JACMMN010000281.1 GCA_014379075.1 Pyrinomonadaceae bacterium
TGCAACCGCTCCGGCCGGCGGACAGGCGGGAACTCCCGGCAGTGCGGGCGGTGGTCGCGGTGGTTTGGGCGGCCAGCGTGCCGGCGGCATCGACGACATGCTCGACCGTTTTCCGAACATTACGGTTGCCGATCTGAAAGCGGGTGATATGATCGCGGTTTCCAGTTCAAGATCTGGTGATGCGGACAGGATCACGGCGATCAAACTGCTGGCCGGTATCGAACCGTTCATTCGGGCGGCTCAAGCGACAAACGGCGGGCGCCGTGCCGGACAGGGAACACAGAGTCTGAGCATTCCCGGGCTGGACGGGATCGATTTTCCATAATAACGCCGGCTTGAAGCCAGTGCTATATAAAAACTTATTCAAGGCAAAAGTAATGAAATTCATAAAACTATTTATATTGGGCGGTATAATCGCGCTATCTTTTAATACATCGATATTTGGGCAGCAAACAGGTAATTTGAGCGGACAGGTGGTCGATACGCTCGGTTCGGTCGTGGTTGGTGCTTCGGTCACGGTCGTGGCGGCGGACGGGAAAGAAAAATCGGCGACGAGCAATCAGAGCGGTGAATTTTCGGTCGCGTCTCTTCTTCCGGGCAAGTATACGGTTCGCGTTTCAGCGGCTAATTTTTCTCTTTATGAAAACACCGAAGTAGAAATCATCGCCGGGCAACGCGAGGAGCTCAACATTCCGATGACTGTCTCAGGTGTTGAAGAACAGGTTGATGTTTCAAGCAGCGAAGGTGTCTCGAACGACCCGCAGGGCAACGCCGGGGCGACCGTCCTAAACGAAAAGGACCTGGACGCTTTACCTGACGACCCGGATGATCTGGAAGCGGCGTTGCAGGCTCTGGCCGGCCCTTCCGCAGGCCCGAACGGCGGGCAGATCTACATCGACGGTTTTACGGGCGGACAGCTTCCGCCGAAAGACTCGATCCGCGAGATCCGTATCAACAGCAATCCTTTTTCGGCCGAATTCGACCGGCTCGGCTTTGGCCGCATAGAAATTTTGACCAAGCCCGGCTCGGACAAATTTCGCGGTAACGCCTTCGGGAATTTTAACGACGAAAGCCTAAATTCCCGCAACCCGTTTTCTTCGAACCGGGCGCCGAGCCAGACACGCTTTTTTGGCGGAAGTCTTTCCGGCCCGATCCAGAAAGGACGATCTTCATTCTTTATAGATCTCAGTAATCGCGACCAGGATAATAACGCGGTCGTTAATGCCCGTGTCCTCGACGAGAATCTGAACGAGGTCCCTTTTACGCAGGAATTTCAGGTCCCGAGCAGACGTTTGCAGATCAATCCCCGGTTCGATTATCAGATAAACGATAAGAATACTTTGGTGGCCCGTTACAGCTTCAACCGCAGTTCGGTCGAGAACCAGGGTATAGGAAACACTTCGCTGCCGTCGCGTGCGTACGAGACAAAAAACGTCGAACACGAGATCAGATTGACCGAGACGATGATCATCAATCCGACGACGATCAATGAAACCAGATTTGAGATCGATTGGGAAAAACGCGAGCAAGCCGGAGACAATTCGATTCCGACGATAAATGTTTCAGATGCGTTTTCCGGCGGCGGATCGCAGATCGGGCTAAGTTTTAATCGCGCGACAAATTGGGAACTGCAGAATTATACGACAACGACGGTTGGGCCTAATTCGGCACACGGCTTAAAGTTCGGCGTCCGGATAAGGAACACGAGCTTTACCGATCGCTCGGAAAACAATTTTGGCGGCTCGTTCTCATTTCCGGGAGCTCCGGAGATTCGCAGTCCCGCCGGATGCACTCCGCCGGTCAATGCCGGCGATCCGCCGTGCGTCGTTCTGGCAGACGCAATCGCGCCGCTGGATCAGTATCGCGGACGGATCCTGGGAAATGGTGACCCTCGATATTTTCCAACTCAGTTCAACATTACTTCAGGAAATCCGGAACAAAAGGTTTCCCGAACCGATTACGGCTTTTTCATAACCGATGATTGGCGGGTAAATCCCGGCCTCACTTTGAGTTTTGGACTGCGGTATGAAAATCAAACCAACATTAGCGACAACTCGAATTTTGCCCCGAGATTTTCGTTTGCGTGGTCGCCCGGAGCAGGCGGGGCACGTGCTCCCAAGACTGTTTTTCGCGCAGGTTTTGGATGGTTTTACGACCGTTTCAGCGAAAACCTGACGCTGCAGGCACTTAGATTCAACGGATCGGAGCAGATAAATTTGGTGGTGAGTGCAAATGATCCTGATCCGGTTCGCCGTGCCGCTGCCCTCGCCCTGTTAGCCCAGCCCGTTTTTACGGTAGACGGCGTGACGAATGTTCCGACTTCGGATGAAATTTTGGCCGCTCTTCCGCAATCGAACACTATCCGATCGATAGATCCGGAACTGAATACATCGAGGATATTTCAAAGTGCCTTTAGCGTCGAGCGCCAGTTGCCGGCACGTACGACAATGTCGGTTTCGTATATTTTTTCGAAAACCGCGAATGTTCTCAGGTCTCGCAATATCAACGCACCGATCTGTCCTGAGCAAGTCAATTGTCTGAATGCACCGCGGCCTGATCCGGCATTGGGGAATATCAATCAATACGAGTCGACCGGTGAACTTACTCAAAATCAGCTGGTGGTGAATTTTAACTCGAATTTCTCGAATAAAATTTCGTTCGGCGGTAATTATCGTCTCGGCTTCGTTAACGGCGATTCCGACGGCGCGGGCAGCTTTCCAGCCTACAGCTATGACCTTAGCGACGAATATGGCCGAGCGTCGGGCGATATCCGGCACTTTTTTGTACTGAGGGCGAATTTGAATCTGCCGTGGGAGATCTCGATGAGCCCGTTTATTATTGCGAACAGCGGACGCCCTTTCAACATAACCAAAGGAGTTGATCCAAACGGAGACCTTCAGTTCACCGAACGTCCGACCTTTGGAGATCTGGCCGCGCGATGCGGCGAGCTTGGCATTACCACCTCTTATTGCAGTGTAGAGGGCGAGGACCCGAGCAAAATAATCCCGCGAAACTTTGGACAGAGCCCGTCTTCCTTCACGGTTAATTTGAGCGTAAGGAAAAATTTTGGTTTCGGCGGCTCGTCACCGAGGGTTGCTGCCGGCGGCGGTGATGCACCAACCGGCGGTCCAGGGCAGGCCGGGGGAATTCAAGCGGGTCCCGGTGGTGGAGGACGACGCGGCGGCGGAGGCGGCGGCGGCGGACGCGGTGGTTTTGGCGGCGGTGGGGCAGGCGAGGGACGCAAGCCTTACAATCTCAACCTTGGGATCAATTTCAGCAATCTGCTGAATACCGTCAACCTGGGAACGCCGATAGGAAATTTGCTTTCGAGCCGGTTTGGCCAATCTACATCGACCGGCGGCGGTTTCGGCGGATTTGGCGGCGGCGGCGGTGGCGGCGGTGCCAACCGGAGAATCGAGCTGTCGGCGCGTTTCAGTTGGTAGTATTTGCTTATTGGTTATAATCTAGGAAGAGTTGAATTTGTTATAAACGTTCAACTCTTCTTTTTTTTCGGTGATAGCGGAGATCTTATGTTTAGATTGGCGGCATTGGTGTTTTTTATTGGTTCTATTGCGCTTGCGATATCCGGGCAAAAGATCCAAACGCAAAAAACAGAACTGGCAGTGCAGATGCCGAAAAATTTCGAGGCGGAAATTGCGCTGGCAAAACTGGCACTCGAAGCCCACGGCGGTGCGAAACTGAAGGCAATGAAAACACTCGTTATAAGCGGTTCGGTAAATGTCACGATGTCAGCTTCAGCCCAGACAATTCCGGCGACATTTATTACTATATTCTCGAATGAAAAATACCGTATCGAAATAAAAAATCCGTTTCAGCCGCTAAAACAGGTGTATGACGGAACGCAGACTTTGAGCTCCATGCAGGGAGGCTTCACACTGCCGCCCATAAACCGGCTCGGTTTTCCCTTACTTCCGAGAATTGGCGAGCCAAGCTTTATTATCACCTCCCTGCCCTTGGAAACAAAGAAAAAGCGGGGCTTTAGAATGACCTCGCCCGAAGGATATTTCACCGATTTTTATCTGGATGAAAAGACGAATCAGATCAAGGGATATGATTCGAGCTATGAGATGAACGGCCGAAACATCACGACATCGGTCGAGATCGATAAAATGCGGGTTGTCGACGGTGTGACCGTGCCAGAGAAATACGTTCAGCGGTTCGATATGGAAAAATTGAGTGTTTATGCGGAATTCAAGGCAAAAGAGATCCTTGTAAATTCAGCGGTCGCGGATGATGTATTTTCGTTGGGGAATTAAGATTTCAGTTTGGAGTTCCGCCTTTAGGCGGCTTTCGCCGCCCGGAAGCCTGCTAAAGCAGGAACTCCAAACGATTTTATCCTGCAAATCGACTCACTTTCCACCAGTCGATCGTTTTAATTAGCCCTTCTTCCAGCCCTACCAATTTTTCGTAATTTAAGTAGGTTTTTGCAAGTGTGTTATCGGCCTGCGAATGTTTTACGTCGCCTTTGCGTTCGGGCTGATGATCGGCTTCGACGTCGTCGCGGCCCGTGATCTTTTTAAGGACTTCCAGCAACTCGCTTAACGAAACTCTTTCACCGTTTGCAACATTCATTACCTCTCCCAGACCGGCTGATGTCCCGGCGGCTTTGATATTGGCATCGACGACGTTTGCAATATACGTAAAATCCCTCGAGGTTTCGCCGTCGCCGTAAATCGTTGGGCTTTCACCTTTCATCAGGGAATCGATAAATCGCGAGATCACGCCGGAATAAGCTGAAGAAGGATTTTGACGCGGCCCGAAAACGTTGAAATATCTAAGGGAAAGTGTTTCCAGCCCGTAGACCTGATTGAAAACCCGGCAATAATATTCACCGGTCAGCTTAGCCGCCGCGTAGGGTGACATCGGTTCCGGAGCCATGGTTTCAACCTTCGGCAGCACCTCCTGATCTCCGTATGCGGAACTCGATGCGGCGTAGATCAGTCTTTTTACGCCGGCATCCCTGGATTTTACCAATAAGTTAAACGTTCCGTTCACGCACGCCTGATGAGTTTCGGCCGGATTATCCACCGAACGGGGAACACTCGGAAGCGCGGCTTCGTGGAAAACGATCTCCACATCCGCGATGGCTTTACCTAAAGCGGCATCGTCGTTGAGATCGCCCTCGATAAAGTCGAAATCGCCCTGTATCTCTTCCAGATTCTCACGAAATCCCGTCACGAGATTGTCGAGTATTCTTACTTTCGCACCTTGCCGAATAAGTTCGTCGGCAAGATTCGAACCGATAAACCCGGCACCGCCGGTAACTAGAACTCTTGTTGAGATGGACATAGGTTAAACGAAGTCAGGGGTCGAGACACGGATACACAAACCGTTAATTGCCTCCGCCTTCCAAAATCTTTTTACTAAAATTATCGTCCGACACCGACATATTCGAACCCAAGCTCCCTCATATCGGCAGGCTCATAAATATTACGCAAGTCTGCGATCTTTGGTGTCTTCAGCAATCGTTTGACCTTTTCCATATCCAGGGCGCGGAACTGGTTCCACTCGGTGATTATAACCAAAGCGTCCGCTCCTTTGATCGCATCGTATTCGTCCTCGGCGTATTCAACCCCATTAATGTAGGCAGCGGCTTCGTGCATCGCAACCGGGTCGAATGCACGCACTTTGGCACCGCGTTCTATCATGGCATGAATGATCTCGATCGCCGGAGATTCCCGCATATCATCCGTTTCGGGTTTGAATGATAGGCCCAAAACCCCGATCTGTTTGTCTTTAAGATCGCCGACGAGTTTTTCTATTTTCGGGATCATTGCGTCACGCTGCCGTTCATTCGCTTCGATCACCGCATCGACGATCCTTGTCTCAACACCGAACTGGTCGGCGACGGTGGTAAGAGCTCGCGTATCCTTCGGAAAACAGGAACCACCGTATCCCGGCCCGGGATGCAGGAATTTACGGCCGATCCGATTGTCCATTCCCATTCCGCGCGCAACATCGTGAACATCGCAGCCGATAGCGTCGCAAAGATTTGCGACCTCGTTGATAAATGTGATCTTGGTCGCCAGGAAAGCATTCGCGGCATATTTGATGAGTTCAGCTGCCTCAAGCGATGTGATAACAACGGGAGTTTCGATCAGGTAAAGAGGCCTGTAAAGGTCTTTCATCACCGAAACCGCTTCCTCTTCGTTGCTGCCGATAACTACCCGGTCCGGGCGCATAAAATCCTGGATCGCCGCACCTTCCCGCAGAAATTCCGGGTTCGACGCGACGCCGAAGTTGGTGTCGATCTTAAGATTTTCGGTAACGAATTCACGCAGCCATTTGCCCGTTCCAACAGGAACCGTAGATTTTGTTACCAAAACCTTGTAACCGTTCATTGCTTCAGCCACATCTTTGGCCGCCTGACGGTAATAACTCATGTCCGGACTACCGTCTTCCTGCGGCGGTGTTCCAACCGCGAGGAATACGACGAGAGCCTGTTCGACGGCGGCCTTTATATCGGTGGTGAAATGAAGCCGCTCGGCCTTTACGTTCTTTTCAACGATCTGATCCAGGCCGGGTTCGTAAATGGGGATGATACCCTGTTGTAATTTTTCGATCTTTGTTACATCGACATCGACGCAAGTAACGTCCACCCCGAATTCCGCAAAACACGCACCTGTGACCAAACCAACATAGCCGGTGCCGATTACTGCAATATGCATAACTACTTATATAAACCCTAAAAAAAAATCTGGAAATATTTATGAGAATAAAACAAAATTATGCGGGTCACATTGTAAAAATATGACCCGCACTAAGTTCAAAAAATATAAGAACTATCAGGACCTGTACTAGCGAGTTGGGCTGATAACGATGGTGTCGCCGCCGATATCTCTGCCTGTCCCGTCACCGAGAAACAAAATCGCCGCTGCCGCCGCTCCGGCCGCTGCAACGATCAGCCACAGCGGGCCGCCAAACGGAACCGGAGGAGCTGAATTCGGACGCAGGCAGGGCTTGCAGCCCGTTTGCGATAAGTTGCCCGCCGTTGCGGTCGTTCCGGCCGCAACCTGCTTATCGGTGCTGCCTTCACGCATTGTTACGAGTCCGGTTGTAGCATCGACGTGGGTATGCGAACACTCGACTTCCACCGAGAAATTATCCGCCTGCCCTGCGTCGGCTATGATCGTTGCATCTTTGGTCGTAACGGTAGTTGCGACACCCGCGGCGTTCGATACCCGAGCTTTACCTGTGGAAAGAATGCCGACAATGCTGTTGTCGGAAAAATTCAATACCATGTTCGAGTCCGCCAGGATTTCGATCCGGCCGGTTTTGCCGAGGCTGACGACAGCGCTCGAATCGGGACCGGTTACGATGGTGCTTCCTGAAATAATAGTTGTGCTGGAAACGGTGCTTTGTCCGTTAACCGAGACTTGGCCGGTGACCGTGATCTCAGCAGTAATATCTTTCGCCGCAGCAAGCGCAAAAGACGACGAAACACATAATACAGCAACGGCCGTGAATGATGTGATAAGTTTACGAAAACAATTTTTGCCGAACATTGGGTTTAGTATCCTCCTGTAACAATCCTTTAATCCTTTGTAGTATAGCTATTTTCCACATTACCGCCGAAGCGGGCAATGGGAATATCTGCAAGCTTATTGATCCGTGCTAGTAAAGCATCCGATGTTCAAAACCGTATTCGACAACCTCTTTTGCGGCTGGTGCAGGCAATTATGCGATTCTACACCGCAAACCACATTTAATATGAATTCCAAATATCCGGAAAATGCACTAAATCAATAATTTCAAAAAACAAACCTAACGAAACTTTTACACAAACTGCACGTGCCTGTCAATAAAAACGAGCCGTCTGAAATAAAACTTTTCAAAACCGTCAATTCGGTCTGTGTAAAACTGCTAAGGTTCGATTCGATAAATAGTTATATCACAATTCGGAACACATTCAAAAGCAATTCTTAACAAACTGAGGAAGGCTTGAATTTTCCGGTTCGCGGCTTCGCCAAAGCCAGCGAAATAAATTGAAACGGAACTAGTCCGTCCTCATAAACTATTGATTAAAAGTAATTTACTATGGCGTCAAGACCTGCTTTGCGTATTGCCGTCAACAGGTTACCTGGTCTTGCGATAGATAAAAAAGAGCACGGCCACCTGCAATTGATCGCCGATTCTATTGCCGAAGGGCAATTTTTTTGATTTAATCTGGAAGTCCTTTCTATTTCAAGGAGATAAATGCTATGAAATTTCGATTATTTTTTCTTTTACTCGCCTCGGCCGTAGCTCTTTCGTGTTCCGGCACACCTCAGCAGCAAACAAATTCGACCGGGAAGCCTGCCGACCCAAACAAGAAAGTTAAGATCGGGTTCTCAATGGCAACCGTGAAGGAAGAGCGTTGGCAGCGCGACCACGACGCCTTCAAGGCTCACTGCGAAAAGATAGGTGTTGACTGTCCGATAACGGTCGCTGACAACAATTCCGACCGGCAGGCAAACGATGTCGATAATCTTCTGACCCAAGGCATCGACGTACTCGTGATCGCACCGCAAAATGCGACCCAAGCTGCATCGCTGGTCGATAAGGCGAAGGCACAGAATATTCCGGTTATAAGCTATGACCGCCTTATCAACTCGGACAAGATCGACCTTTATATATCACACCAGGTCCCGGTGATCGGACGAAAGATCGCCGAATACGCGCTTCAGCGGGCCCCGGAAGGAAACTACGTAATGGTGTACGGCTCCGGTACGGACAACAATGCGGTCATTATGAAGAAGGAGCAGCTTGATGTCCTTAAGCCTGCCATCGACAGCGGAAAGATCAAGATCGTTGCCGATCAATTTATCACCGACTGGAAGCCGGAAGAAGCTTTGAAAATGGCCGAAAATGCCCTAACCCAAAACAATGACAACGTTGCTGCTTTTGTCGTATCCAATGACGGAATGGCCGGCGGTGTGATCTCCGCACTCGAAAAGAAGGGGCTTGCGGGTAAAATTCTTGTTACCGGGCAGGATGCCCAGTTGGACGCTCTCCAGCGGATCGCTGAAGGAAAACAGACGATGACCGTCTATAAAGCGATAATCCCGCTGGCCAGCGGTGCGGTCGATGCGGCAGTCAAACTCGCAAAACGCGAACCGTTGACCACAACTCCTTTTAAAAACGATGTTATAAATAAAGACGTTCCGGCGATCCTTCTCGAAGTCGTCACCGTAGATAAAAACAATCTTGTGGACACCGTCATAAAGGACGGCTACGCCAAGTTCGAAGACGTGTACAAAAATGTTCCGGAAGGCGAAAGGCCGAAACGATAGTCAGCCGCCAATCAAACAATGAATAAAGGAGTTGTTTTAGCGGCCGATCTGGGCGGGACAAATCTTAGAATGGCCGCGGTCGATTCGGATGGCGGCCTCTTGTACCGGGCGAGCACCGCGACCCCGCGGTCGTTTGATCACGGCGAACTGCTGAATTCGATCGAAATTCTTTCTCGCGAATGCAATGAAGCAATTCCCGGCGATCATACGATCGAGGCGTTTGGTATTGCGGCGGCTGCGGTCATCGATTTCGATAAGGGCCGGATCAGGAATGCTCCGAATATGCCTGAGCTTAACGGTCTCGACCTGTCGGCGGAATTGACGGAAAAGATCGGGGTTCCGGTGACGGTCGAGAACGACGCGACGGCGGCGGCGATAGGTGAAAATTGGCTGGGTGCATCCCGCGGCGTTGCGAGTTCGATCTTTGTAACGCTCGGCACGGGCGTCGGCGGCGGTATTATATTGAATGGCATTCCGCTGCGCGGCGTGGACGGAACGGCCGGCGAGATCGGACACATTTGCGTCGAGCCTGCGGGTGTTGCATGCGGATGCGGGAGCACAGGGTGCGTGGAGCAATATTCATCGGCTACAGCGATCATGCGGATGGCAAACGAACTGCAAAAGCATTACCCGGATTCGTTATTGAAACAAAATGGGGAGCTTACGCCGCTCAATGTATTCGACGCTGGAATGAACGGAGACGAATTGGCCGTCGAGGTTTTTCGCCGTATGGGTTCGTATTTGGGCATTGCCCTGGCCGATCTGGTAAATGTGCTGAATCCCGAAGTGATAGTGATAGGCGGCGGAGCCGCGGCCGGGTGGGAGCTTTTTATCGAACATCTCCGAGCGGAAGTATCGAAAAGAGCGTTTAAACAACCGGCGGAACGTGCTAAAATCATCCGCGCACAGCTTGGTAATGACGCCGGAATTCTCGGCGCGGCACGTTTAGCATTTATAAAACTTGCTTGATCTTCGATCGTAAACCTATACAATCTGATCGATTTTACTATGGACGTTTACCACAAAATTCTAACCAAGATCTATGAACTGGCCGACGGCAGGGAGACTATCGAGGTCGACCTCAAGGAACTGCTCAAACGCGAAGGGTTTTTCCCGAGTATCGACAGTATTTCCGGCCACCTCATCACGGAAGGCTGGATGACGGAGACACCCCGCCGGCACTTCGTTAAATTGACCCACTGGGGCATAGCCGAATCCAAAAAGGCGTTGTCGCAAACGCCCGATATGGGGAACGCCATCACAAAGGATACCAACCGCCTGATAGCCGATTCCCGGGAATTCGCTATCATGCTCGAAGAATTCGCGGCCGACAACTCCGCGGATAAATTCAAGTCCATCGAGAAGAGCTTCTCCCAGATCAAGACGACTTTCGAAAAGATCAAAGCCAATCTATAGCCGGGAACTTGCCTTCCTAATCATTGTTCAGATATAATACTCGTTTCGTGCGATGCGTGGAGCGTGTCTAGTGGGTTTCGCACCCACTTTTTATTTGGCGGAATTACCATGGAGAACCATTCGATCGAGGAAAGGATCCGGCAGATCGCAGCGGATGTCGCGGCGGAAACCGAAGTCGAATTCGTTCATGCAGAGGTGGCCGGTACGAAGCGGAATTTGACCGTCAGGATCTTTATAGACAAACCGGCGGGCGTCAATATCGAAGACTGTTCGATCTATTCGAAGCGAATTGAAACTGTTCTTGACGGTGATGACTTTATTCCGACAGCGTATTTGCTGGAAGTTTCGTCGCCCGGCCTGGAACGAGGACTTTACAGCATCGGCGATTTTGAAAAATTTATTGGCGAAAAGGCAAAGGTCAAAACAGACGCCGCGATCAATGGGCAGAAGGTTTTTATCGGCCGCATTGCCGCAATCGAGGAAAACGAGATTGTTTTCGACGACAAAACCAACGGTGCGGTGCGAATTCCTCACGCTGCGGTTTCGAAAGCAAACCTGAGAGTTGATCTGGAAAAAGAATTTAAGAAAAAGCGTTCGTAAACAAGACGAGAGTTAATTTATGACATCATCGATCGGACAGAGTATAGAAGCATTGTGCACAGAGCAGGGGCTCGACCGCGATATGGTCATCGAAGCGATGAAGGACGCGGTCAAGGCCGCTGCCCGCAAGCAGTTCAAGGCGCAGGACAAGACCGGCGACAGCATACAGGTCGAATGGAACAACGAAGAAGGAATGATCGAGATCGCCGTCCAAAAAACCGTGGTTGAGGAGGTTGAAGACCCTTCATCCGAGCTTTCGCTTGAGGAAGCACAGGAATTGGCCGGCGATGAGGTCGAGACCGGCGATATGCTCCTAATACCTTTGCCGCAGGAAGAAATGGGCCGCATCGCCGCTCAGACGGCAAAACAGATACTTGTCCAAAAAGTACGCGAGGCGATCCGCGAAAAAGTTTACGAAGAATATATCGACCGCAAGGGCGAATTGATCAACGGCACTGTCAAGCGTTTTGAGCGCGGAGACATGATAATCGATCTCGGGAACAACCTCGAAGCGATATTGCCGAAACGCGAACAGTCGCGTGGCGAGATCTGGAACCAGGGCGAACGGACCCGTGTCGTTATCGTTGATGTTTCTAAGGACCAGAAAGGCCAGCAGATCAAAGTTTCGCGCGCTTCTTCGGAACTCGTCAAGCGGCTCTTTGAAATGGAAGTGCCGGAGATCTACGACGATACGGTCGTCATCAAATCCGCCGTTAGGGAACCGGGCGACCGTGCCAAGATCGCGGTTACGTCCAACGAAAAGGACGTCGATCCCGTTGGTGCGTGCGTCGGTATGAAGGGATCGCGCGTTCAGGCGATCATTAAAGAGCTTCGAGGCGAGAAGATCGATATTATCGAATGGTCGGACGAGCCCTCGGTTTTTGCGGCAAATGCTTTGTCGCCGGCGAAGGTTTCGCAGGTTCGCATTACGGACATCAATAAACGAAAGATGGAAGTGATCGTCGGCGAAGACCAACTGAGCCTCGCCATCGGCAAGAAAGGACAGAATGTCCGGCTTGCGACGCGGCTTGTCGGCTGGGATATAGATATCGTCAGCGAAGACGTATTGAAGAAGGAAATTGCTCTGCAAATGGGCAAAATGATGGCGTCCGGCGAGGCAGTTCCGCTTACCGCTCTCGAAGGTGTTTCGACGAATCAGGCGGAAACGCTGGCCGAAAAAGGCATCAGTGATGTGGAAGGTTTGGCCGCAACGTCGATCGACGATCTTGTCGAGTTTCTTGATGTAAGCCTTGACGAGGCGGAACAGATCTTGTCTTCGGCGAAGACTATCGTTGAGGCTCGAAATGCCGAGAGTAAATCAGCAGAAACCAGCGAGGATCCGGTAGCTGAGGAAATTTTGCCGGCAGATGCAGAAGCCGCCGAAGCGGAGCCTGCCGCTCCGGAAGAGGGCGCCGAAGATTCCGAACCTGAAGCAGCCGAGACGGTTGCGGAAGAAACGAAGGCCGAAGACGGCGAGACCGAAGAAGTTTCCGAAGAGAAATAAGGCCGGCGTTACCCGGGTGATCTTTTCAAACGATAAAGTCACGGTTCGATCCGTGAACAATAAAACAGGATCCGCGGAATCTGTTTTAACTAAAAACTAAATATGCCCATTGGTAAAAAAATACGGATCTACGATCTGGCACGTGACCTTAAACAAGATGCAAAGCGCGTGGTCGAAGAACTGCGCCGCGAGGGTGCAGATGTCAGCGTGCCGTCAAATTCCGTAAGTGTAGAACTCGCGGAGAAGGTTCGACTTCGGTATTTTCCAAAAACCGAAGTGGCTCCGAAAAGGGCGATCAAGGTGATTAAGGCTTCGAAAAAGGAAGACGTTCCGGCGATCGAAGATGTTCCTGCAGTTGAAGCGGAGGTTTCGCAGCCTGCCGTGGAGACTCAGGCGGCGGCGGATTCGGAAATGCCTGAAGTTGTTCGGGAAACTACGGACGATTCCGCGGCCGAAGAAACGGCGGACCAAACTAAATCGGCTCCGCGCAGCGTTTATAAACTGCAGAAAAAGATCGTAGTCTCGGACGAATCCGAAGACGAATCGGAAGTCGATCGGTTGGCCGCCGACGTGCCGGGCGACGGCAATGAGATCGAATTAGAAGCCTCGCCGGGCGACCTGGAACTCGAAGATTCTCCGGTGTCCGAAGTTGCGAAACCTGCGGGAAACCGAATTCTTCGCCCGTCCGGCACGCAGATCAAACAGCTTACTCTGACACGATCCGCGATCGAGCAGGGCGTCAAGCCGGGCGAACGTGTCGTCAGCGAAGCTCCGACCAAAACCGGAAAGTTGAATCTGGAAAAAACGGCGGACGGACGAGATGCAAGAGGCCGGCGAACCGACCTGCGCGGAACACCGGGTGAAACGTCAACCCCGCAGATCACTTATACGCCTCCTGCCGATAACCGGCGAAGGCCCGGACGTTCAGGCGGAAGAAAAGGAAAAGGCGCCGATAAAGGCGGCAGGTTCAACGACCGTGACGCTGACGCACCGCGGCAGCGGACGATCGAGGAAAGGGTCGCCGATCAGGTCGGCAAGAGCGATGGCAACCTAAAGCAGATTCGCTTGACGGAAGGAGCAACGATCCGCGAATTTGCGGAAGCCCTGGGTATCACGCCGCGCGACATCGTGCAGCTTCTCATTAAGAAAGGCATTTTCGCTACGCTCAATCAGCCGATGGGCGAGAAAATGGCGACGGAAATGGGTCTCGATTTCGGCTATGAAGTGAGCTTCGTTGCATTCGAAGACATGGTGATCGAGCAGGAATTCGAAGAGCTGATCGCTGCCGATGCCGATGACGCCGAATTGCCTAGGCCTCCGGTTATCACCGTAATGGGACACGTCGATCACGGTAAGACTTCGCTGCTTGATGCGATCCGTTCCGAAAATGTGGCCGAAGGCGAGGCCGGCGGAATTACTCAGCATATTGGAGCTTACAGTGTTTTCGTGCCTAATTCGGATAATCCGAATGAGCCGCGCCGCGTCGTTTTCCTGGATACACCTGGTCATGAAGCGTTCACCATGATGCGGGCACGAGGAGCAAAGGCGACCGATATCGTTATTCTCGTGGTTGCCGCTGACGACGGCGTCATGCCGCAAACCATCGAAGCTGTCGAACACTCCAAGGCGGCCGGTGTTCCCATCATTGTCGCGATCAATAAGATAGACAAACCGGGTGCGAATCCCGAAAAAGTTAAACAGGGATTGGCGGGGCTTGGTTTACAGCCCTTGGATTGGGGCGGTGATATCGAAATGGTGGAGGTTTCCGCCAAGAAACGCGAAGGCCTCGACACATTGCTGGAAACGGTGCTTCTGCAGGCGGACATTCTAGAATTAAAGGCAAGCCCCACGCGGCGTGCATCCGGCGTTGTTCTTGAAGCCAAGTTGGATAAAGGCCGAGGAGCCGTGGCAACCGCGCTCGTACAGCAGGGAACGATGAAAGTCGGCGATCCGTTCATTGTCGGACAATTTTACGGAAAGGTAAGAGCGATGTTCTCCGACACAGGTGCTGCCGTCACCGAGGCTTTCCCGTCGACTCCGGTTGAAATTCTTGGTTTGCAGGGCGTTCCGCATGCGGGCGATACATTCCAGGTCGTGTCGGATATCGACCGTGCACAGACGATTGCCGGACAGCGTCAAATGCAGGCCCGCCAGGCGGCAATGCTAAAGACCACGAAACGCGGAATAGAATCTCTCGGTTTGGCCGAGATCAAGGAACTTCTGGTTCTTCTGAAGGCCGACGTTCAGGGTTCTGTCGAAGTTCTGAAGGGAACGCTCGAAAAACTCTCGACTGAGAAGGTGAAGGTGAGAGTGATCCGTGCCGGTGTTGGTGCTATCGCGGAATCGGACGTGCTGCTCGCATCGGCGACGCAGGCCGACAATTCGTCAACGGCGGTGGTTATTATCGGATTTAACGTGCGGCCCGAAGCCCGCGTCGGCGACATCGCACGCCACGAAAATGTCGATATACGCCTGCATTCTATCATTTATAAGGTTGAAGAAGAGATCCGGGCGGCGATGATCGGCATGCTCGACGCTATCGAGAAGGAAGTCATTCTCGGCAAGGCTCTGGTCCAGGAAACATTCAAAGTCTCCAAGGTCGGCACTATCGCCGGCTGCCGCGTGACCGAGGGCGTTATCAGGCGTCAGGCAAAGGCGAGAATTATCCGTGACGGCGTCGTAGCCTGGGAAGGCGAAATTTCCGCACTCAAACGCTTCAAAGATGATGCGAACGAAGTCAAACAAGGCTTCGAATGCGGTATCAGCCTTGCTAATTTTAACGATGTGAAGGTCGATGACGAGATCGAGGCATACATCATCGAAAGAACCGCGGCTACGGAATTGTAGAGAGAAATGAGACGCCCGGAACGATTAGCAGTAGCACTAAAGGAAGAGATCGCCGAGGTCGTCGGCTTTGAGCTGGAAGATCCGAGATTGTCATCGGTTACAGTGACAGATGTAACAGTCACCGACGATCTTCGCGACGCTAAGGTTTTCGTCCTTGTTAACGGCACCGACGACGAGATAAAAAAGATCTTGAAGGCACTGCAGCACGCGGCGATATTTGTCCGGCAGCAGGTCGCGATGAATTTGAGCATGCGTCATGCGCCGCATCTCTTTTTCGTAAGAGATACTGCGGAAGAAAATGCATCGAAAATTGGAAGCATTCTTCAGGACCTGAAAAGCAAGGGTGAGTTTGAAGAAAAGGAAGTTGAAAGTCACGACTCCTAAATCTATAGTTTTAAGTCGATCACGGCTTTGGACTTTGGACTTTGGACCTTGGACTTGTGGTGATGTTAAGTCAAGTAGTTGAGTTAATTGAAAATAAGCAAAAGTTTGGTATCACAACGCATATCAAACCGGATGGCGACGGCGTAGGTTCGTCGCTTGGGCTTTGCTGGCTTTTGAATTCCCTGGGAAAGACCGCGGAAGTTATTGTTCGCGGAGAAGTGCCGGTCGCTTATCGCGATCTGCCCGGTGCGGGGAACATTCGCGATATCGAGAAGATCGATAACGATTACGATGCGATCTTCGTCATTGAATGTTCAGACCTCGAACGTCCCGGCATCGCCGGCCTCGAAAACGAATTCACCGTTAATATCGATCACCACGCAACCAGCGAACATTTCGGCACGATCAATTGGATCGACGCGACCGCATCCGCAGTCGGCGAAATGATCTACAACCTGTGTAAAGCGATCGGCGGACGCGTTACACGCGAGATCGCCGAATGCGTTTATATGGCTCTCGTAACCGACACCGGGTCATTTCATTTTTCAAATACGACCGACAGAACTCTCAAGGTCGCTTCGGAACTCGTTAAAGCCGGGGCGAAACCCGCGGCGATCTCCGAATCCATCTATAACAATTATCCATGGTCGCGGATCGAGTTGATGCGGCGTGTCGTTGCCACCATCAAACGGGATGACAGCGGCCGCATTGCCTGGATGCGCCAAACTCTGGAAATGAAGGAAAGTTCCAAAGCTGTTGACGGTGACAATAATGGTTTTGTAAATATTCCGCTCGCCGCCCGTGAGGTTCTTGCGTCGGTTTACATGCGTGAGGTTGGCGATAACGAATATCGCGTGAGTCTGCGTTCGAAGGGCAATATTAACGTCGCGCGAGTTGCGGAAAGTTTCGGGGGCGGCGGCCATAAAAATGCCGCCGGGCTGCGGATCGAAGGCGACTGGGATGCAAAAGAGCGCGAGATCGTCGAAGCGGTACGCAAAGCAGCACTGGATTCTTTTTGAGCAACGGACGGAAACAAATCGATAGCCGCAAAAAGGCACAAGCGGCTCAAAAAAGAATCGTGCCTTTTTGCGGCTATTCATCTTTCTTAGATCACGCAATTTGAAATGCCCGAAACTAAGGAAAAACGCTACAAATGGCGGCGTGAAGGCTACCGCGAAAATACGAAGGGCTTATTGATGGTCAATACCGGCGACGGTAAAGGCAAAACCACGGCGGCCCTCGGTGTCTTAGTGCGCGCTGCCGGACGTGGAATGAACTGCTGTCTGATCCAGTTCATGAAAGCGAAAAACGATCGCTACGGCGAACACGAATCGCTCGAACAGCTCGGCGTCGAGATTCATACCATGGGCGACGGCTTCACTTGGGACACGAAAGATCCGGCACAGGACATAAAAACTTCCGAAGAAACCTGGGCATTATGCGTCGAGAAAATGAGAAGCGAGGAATACGATCTGCTCGTTTTTGACGAACTAGTCTACGTCCTCGATTACAAATTTCTCGATCTCGAAAAGATCTTATCGGAGATAAAAGCAGTCCGTGAAAAGCAGCCGAACCTTCACATCATCGCAACCGGACGAAACGCTCCGCCCGCACTCGTCGAAGCCGCCGATCTTGTCACTGAAATGAAAGAGATCAAGCATCCATTCCACGTTGGAATTTATGCGCAGCAGGGAATCGAGTTTTAGTTTGGATTTCCGCCTCAAGGCGGATACTTTGAATTTCGCGGCGGGCTGAGTAAAGTTGGAACTCCGGACTTTATGAAACAAGAGATCGAACGACGTAAACCGGAAAATTTCAAAGATTATTTTGCACTGTCGGTGACGACATTCGGCGTCGGGTACCTGCCGTTAATGCCCGGAACTTATGGATCGGCCGTCGGCGTTTTGATATATCTTGGCATTGCGTATGGAGAGGCGGAGGCAATTGCATCCCTAACCTCCAACGGGTGGCGACTCGGTCAGATAGATGCTTGGGTTCATGCACTGATGCTGATCGCGTTCCTGCTGTTTTGTCTTTTAGGAGTTTGGGCGGCGAGCCGGTCGACCGAACTTCTGGGCAATCTCGATCCTTCTCAAGCCGTCGTTGACGAAGTCATCGGGCAGCTCATAGTCTTTCTTTTCGTTCCATTCGGAATCTCCTGGCCTTTTATTCTTACAGGCTTTTTGCTCTTCCGCCTTTTCGACGTCTGGAAGCCTTATCCTATCGATTCGCTCCAAAACCTTCCTGCCGGGATCGGCGTTTGCGCCGATGATATTCTTGCCGGTGTTTATGCGGGCATTTGCCTTGCGGTTATTTACGCAGTATATATTTCCTTATGAAGCTGCATGTTTTACCGGGCGATTCGCTGACGGAAAGATTCAA